>JBATUU010000249.1:0-7868 GCA_049671385.1 Ornithinimicrobium sp.
GATCCGGGCGGCACTCAAAGGCGACCTGCACTCACATTCGAACTGGTCCGATGGTGGGTCACCCATCCAAGAGATGGTCGCCACAGCGATGGAGATCGGGCACGACTACCTGGCACTGACGGACCACTCGCCGCGCCTGACGGTGGCCAACGGATTGAGCGCGCAGCGGCTGACCAAGCAACTGGGCGTGGTTCAGGCGATCAATGAGGCAGTGAGCTCGGGCGCATCGGACGCTGCAGACCCGGCAGCTTTCACGTTGCTCACAGCGATCGAGGTCGACATCTTGGATGACGGCTCCCGCGATCAGAGCGACCGGATGCTGGATGCGCTGGATATCCGGGTGGCCTCGGTGCACTCCAAACTGAAGATGGACTCCCCGTCGATGACACGGCGGATGGTCACGGCGGCGACGTTGCCGCATACCAATGTGTTCGGCCATTGCACCGGACGCCTGGTGCAGGGCAGCCGCGGCACGAGGCCGCAGAGCACCTTCGATGCCCGGGCCGTCTTCGAGGCGTGCCGCGATCACGACACAGCAGTCGAGATCAACTCACGCCCGGAGCGGTGCGATCCGCCGGATGATCTGCTGGCGCTGGCCATCGAGGTGGGATGTCTCTTTGCCATCGACACCGACGCGCACGCACCGGGACAACTGGACTTCCAAGCCTATGGCTGCGAGCGCGCGCAACGGCTCGGAGTGCCGGTGGAGCGCATCGTCAACACGTGGCCGTTGGATGACCTGTTGGCCTGGGCCAACCCGGGCCGATGAACGGCCGCTGACTTTTGACTTTGCCTCCCGGTCACGTATTCTCTCTCCTTGTCCTCGACGGGTCCGAGAAGCGCTTGCGCGGGGGGCCATCGTGGACAGGTCCCCATCGTCTAGCGGCCTAGGACTCCGCCCTTTCACGGCGGCAACACGGGTTCGAATCCCGTTGGGGATTCGGCATGCAATCGCAGTCGCAGTGTGATCGCAAGGCCTACACCAGGCCCCGTAGCGCAGTTGGTTAGCGCGCCGCCCTGTCACGGCGGAGGTCGCGGGTTCGAGTCCCGTCGGGGTCGCAGCGCGATACCGCTGTACACCATTCACTAGGATGGTGTGCAGCGGTCTTTTCGCTCGCAGTCACGGTTGACCTGTGGCCGTGCATGATCGAAGTAACTCAATACCGGGCCAGGTAGCTCAGTTGGTACGAGCGTTCGACTGAAAATCGAAAGGTCGGCGGTTCGACCCCGCCCCTGGCCACACGCGAGAGCCGCGGGTCAGCCCCTGAAGCACCCGCGGCTTTCGTCTACCCTCTTGGATATGCCTACAGTCTCCGTGAAGTCCCAAGAGCAGCAGATCGACCTAGAGGTCGTTGACACCGGTGGGACGGGTCGCCCGGTCGTCCTGATCCACGGTTGGCCGATGAGCCACGAGTCGTGGTCTGAACAGGTCCCTGCGTTGGAGCGAGCCGGCTACCGGGTCATTGCGTATGACCGCCGAGGCTTCGGCAACTCCGACAAGCCTGCGGACGGATACGACTACGACACGTTGGCAGACGACCTGGACGGCGTGCTGCAGGACCTGGACCTCACCGATGTGACGCTGGTCGGCTTCTCGATGGGGGGCGGTGAAGTCGCGAGGTATGTCGCCCGTCACGGCGAAGATCGCCTGCGCAGCATTGTCTTCGCATCAGCCGTGCCGCCATATATGTTCCACGGCGATGACAATCCGCTGGGACCGTTCGATCGCGAAGCAGCCGACGGGATGAAGCAGGGCGTTCGGGAAGGCGGTGAGGACTTCTTCGAGGAGTTCACCACCAACTTCTTCTCCGCGGGTGAGGACGTGAAAGTCAGCGATGAGCAGTTGACCGACGCCCGCCGCTTGTGTGCCCAGGCCGATGAGACTGCTGCCGTGGAGTGCATTGAGGCATTCGGCACCACCGACTTTCGGGAGGACCTGACCAAGGTCACCGTGCCGACCTTGGTGCTGCACGGCGCAGCGGACGGGATCGTGCCGTTCGAGAACTCCGGTATGCGCACGGCCGAGGCCATCGAAGACGCTCGAGTGCACGTCATCGAACAGGGGCCGCACGGGGTCAACGTCTCGCACGCAGCTGAATTCAACTTGGCTCTGCTGAGTTTCTTGGAGGACTGAGTCGAGGAGGCGGCCTGCGGCTCAGCCGAGCAATGTATGCCGGATCAAGGCGTGCAGCGTGGTTAAGCCGTCCTGAGACAGCACCGACTCGGCGTGGCCCTGAAGGCTGGCAACGTGCTTGCCACGCAACCCGACGACGGCATCGTGGATCGGATCGGTAGCGACCTCCAGAGCCGCCTCACCCCCGACGTTGCGCAGCACTGGCGCAACGTCGGGGGGACGGGCGACGAAGGTGTTGTAGAAGCCGATCTTGGCCGATCTCCCCCACAGGTCAACAGGAATCTGAATGCCTTGGTTGGGTCGTTGCAACTTTTCGATGTCCAGCCCGGCAAGCGAGGCCAGGACCTGGTGACTCAGACATACAGCAAGCAGGGGACGGTCCGCGTCCAGTCGCGCCTGCATGAGAGCGCGGATGTGGCTCATCCGCCGATCATCGGTGTCCTGCGGATCACCGGGTCCAGGCCCAAACAGCACCACATCGAAGTCGTCCAGGTCCTCGGCGGCGACCTCGCTCCATCGGCGGACCTGTGCCAGCATCCCGAAATGGCGCACCTGGTGGGCGAGCATGTGCGTCCACATGTCCTCGGCGTCAATGATCAGCGTGCTGCGTCCTGCGAGCTCGGGGTCCGGGCGCTCCTCTTGCGGGGACAGCCAAAAGGCCGAAAGCCCGTCGTTGCGCTGGGCCAAGCTGTCGGCGACGCCATCGAGTTCCGCCAACTGGACGGCGTACGTGAGCTCGCGCCGTGGCCGCATCCCGAGAGCAGCGAGCATCCCGCTCGCCTTAGCGGTGGTCTCGGCGACTTCGGAGTGGGGGTCGCTGTGCCGCACCAAGGTGGCACCCGCGCTGATCTTGACGGTGCCTTCGCCATACAGGTGAGCGGTGCGGATGAGGATCGGAGCGTCGAGATTCTCGACCCCGTCGGCGTCGCGCTCGAGCAGGGCGAGCACACCGGCGTAGTAACCGCGGCCAGCATCCTCATACCGTTTGATCACTGTGCAGGCGTTCTCCATCGGGGAACCGGTGACCGTCGGGGCAAACATCGTCATTCGCAAGACGTCTCTCGGGTCGGACTCGGCCTGGCCGTCCAGCAAGTACTCGGTGTGCGTGAGGTGAGCCATCTGCTTCAGGTATGGCCCGGTGATACGACCGCCATGGGTGCAGATCTGCGCCATCATCTTCATCTCTTCATCGACGACCATGAAGAGCTCTTCGGTCTCTTTGGTGTCTTTGATGAATGCCCGGAAGTCCGGCTCCACATCGTGCTCATCGCTAGGGTGCCGGAAAGTGCCCGAGATCGGATTCATCCGTACCCGACCGTCGTGGACACTGACGTGCCGCTCCGGGGTGGCACCGACCAAGGTATGCCCAGGGGTGTGCACGGCGAACGTCCAATAGGCGCTGCGCTCATCGGTCAGCAGGGTGCGTAGCCAGGTCAGGGCAGCGCGGGCGGGCGGGGCCTCGATGCGACCCAGCACATCGCGGCGGATCACAAAGTTCGCACCCTCGCCGTTGCCGATCTCGTCTTCGATCACCCGCTCGACGACCGCGGCGTAGTCCTCGTCGTTCACGCTGAAGCGTTCGTCGTGGACGGTGAACTCGTCCTCGTTCAGGCTCGCTACGGACAACGCGACGACCAGATGCTCCAGCTCGACCCGCTCGTATGCCGTGGCGGCCAAGACCCGCAACGGCGTGTCATCGTCGCGTACATCGAAACCGCGCTCCGCGATTTGGCGGAACGGCACGAGGGTCAGGTTGGGCAGGCCCTGCTGGGCAGAAGGTATGTGCGCGAGCAGGTCGAGGTCGCTGATCTCACCGACGATCACCTCGGCGGCATCTTGACCCTCGCGGACCAAGATGGCCCACGACGTCGCGCTGGGGTCGGCGAGGACAGCGTCGAGCAGCGGGTAGGTCACAGGCATGGCGTCAGTCTGCCATCGCTCAACCGCTCACAGCGGCCGTCTCTCACTCGCTGGGGGCTTGCTCCACCGGGGCTGGTGCGGGCGCAGGCTCTGGTGCCGGGGCAGGCTCGGGAGACTCTGCTGGAGATGGTGCCTCTTGACCGTCGGTCTCGGCCGGCGCAGGCTCTTCGGAGTCCGGCGCCTGCTCGTCTTGAGAGTCGTCTGCGGGCGGGGCCTCCTCAGCGGGCAGATCACCTTGGCCGTCCTGTTCTTGCGAGTCCTCCTCGGTCGAGGACCCCTCGCCTTCGCCGATGCCGTTGCCGAGCTCACCCGCCCCCAAACCGGAGAATGTTGTCCCTGCCTCGGTGTCACTACTGCCACCTGTGTAGGTCGAAACTGCGCGCCCGGTGGTCAGCTCAAAGGCCAAAATGATAGCCATGGTGACGCCGAACAGCGCCGCAGAGACGGCACAGATGCGCTTCCACGGCAACACTGCCACCGTTGCCACCCACGACTGACGCGCTGCCGGTGCGTCGGCGACACCGACTGCCTCCGAGCGGTCACCGGGGCGAGCGCTATCGGGCTCAGCCGCCGGCTGCCCTGTCGGAGCACCGACCAGGACGCCGTCGCGCATACGTGCTTTGCGCCGAACGGACAAGGCTTTCGCGGCGGCAACTCGCTGCCTGGTCACCCGCATCGAGTGGGCATAGAGAGCCCCTCCGATAGTGATGCAGAGGCTACCCAGGGCTGCCCCAATCAGCGTCCCGGCCGCGCCGAGACTGGACAAGACCACCGCGGCGGACACGGCCCCTAGTGCTGCCCCCGCCGAGTTGTACCAATTGATGTCTAAACGATCTTCTTCACGTGCATTCACTACGTCAACGATCCGCTTACGCACAGGGCAAATCAAGCCACACACGGCCGACACGCTGACCGAGTGAGCAAGGTCTCACGTCGCCTGGGTAGACCCTGAGCACCCGCCCTATAGGCGCTGAGCATTGCAGGTCTCTTGACAGATCTTCACCCCAGGGAGCATTATTCATCACATGATGAATACTCCGGCGGTGACGGTCGTGGAACTACGCGTGGTGCGCGGCAAACGCACCGTGCTCGCCGGGCTCGACTGCGAGGTGCCCAGCGGCAAGATCACGGGCTTGCTGGGGCCATCGGGGTGTGGCAAGTCGACGCTGATCCGATCAATCGTCGGCGTCCAGAAGGTGGAGTCCGGAACGGTGACGGTGCTGGGTGAGGCGGCGGGTTCGGGCACGTTGCGAGACCGCGTGGGCTACGTCACTCAAGCACCGAGTGTGTACCCCAACCTCACAACTGCCGACAACGTCAGCTTCTTCGCTCGGGTCCTCGGCGCACCTGTGAGTGATGTCGACAGGGTGATCGAGCAGGTCGGCCTGACCTCACACCGCAACTCATTGGCCGGCAACCTCTCGGGTGGCCAACTCAGTCGCGCCTCTCTGGCTGTGGCTCTTTTGGGCAGCCCGCCGCTGCTGTTGCTCGATGAGCCGACGGTCGGTTTGGATCCGGTGCTGCGCGTCGAGCTCTGGGACACGTTCCGCAGCCTCGCTCACGGTGGCACCACCCTTTTGGTGTCCAGCCACGTGATGGATGAGGCCGCGTGGTGCGACCGCCTGCTGTTGATGCGAGAAGGTCAGATATTGGCCGCCGACACCCCCGAGGGGTTGTGCGCAAAAACGAGCAGCGACAACGTCAGCGACGCCTTTTTGGCCTTGGTCCGCGGCGGGAGTGGGACATGAACCCTCGCATAACCCTAGCGATCGCGCTCCGAGTGCTGCAGCAATTACGCCATGACCGGCGCACCGTGGCGCTGCTCTTGGTCGTGCCGTGCCTACTGATGACTCTGCTGTGGTGGATCTACATCGACTCGTCCCGCGTCTTCGACCAGGTGGGCGGGCCCTTGTTGGTGGTTTTCCCGTTCGTGATCATGTTCCTGATTACGTCGGTGACAACGCTGGCTGAGCGCACGTCGGGCACGTTGGAGCGGTTGCTCGCCATGCCGATGAACAAGGTCGACTTCCTGTTGGGGTATGCGCTGGCGTTCGGTGTCGTCGCGGTGGTGCAGTCGGCCCTGACGTCGGCGTTAGCGGTGTGGGTGCTTGACCTGTCGGTCGCTGGCAGCGTCGTGAGCCTGATGGTGATTGCGGTCCTCAATTCGGTGCTCGGGACGGCTCTGGGTCTGCTCGTGTCGGCGTTCGCGCAGACCGACTTCCAAGCAGTGCAGTTCATGCCGGCCTTCGTGTTGCCGCAAATCCTGCTCTGCGGCCTGATCATGCCTCGCGATCAGATGCCGGATGTGTTGCATGCCATCTCAACGGTGCTGCCGCTGTCGTATTCGGTGGACGCGATCAACGAGGTCACCTCCAACGCCGCATGGACGAGCGATCTGACCTTCAACGCCTTGATCGTCGCGGCTTTCGGTGTGGGTGCGCTCTTGCTTGGGGCCGCGACACTTCGTCGGCGCTCCGGCTAGAGCACAATCGGCCCAGCGGTGCACGCGCGCTCCCTGGCCAGCGACACGCCCGGCACAATCGGCCCAGCGGTGCACGCGCGCTCCCTGGCGAGCGTGCGATTGACCGTCAGTGGGTGACGGCGCCGTGAGCAGCCGAACCGACGAGGCGGGCGTACTTCGCGAGGACTCCGCGGCGAGCCCGCTCTGGCCGATCGGGCACCGTCCATGCCTCCTGGCGAGAAGACATCGTGGCCTCATCGACGTGCACGTCCAAGGTGCCCTCGGCGACGTTCAGCTCGATTTCATCGCCGTCCTCGAGCAAACCGATCGGTCCCCCATCAACGGCCTCCGGGGCGATGTGGCCGACGCACAAGCCTGTCGTGCCTCCCGAAAACCGGCCGTCGGTGATCAGCAGCACGTCTTTGCCCAAGCCAGCACCCTTGATCGCGCCGGTGATAGCCAGCATTTCGCGCATACCGGGCCCACCGCGTGGCCCTTCGCGCCGGATCACGACCACGTCACCAGCGGAGATCGTGCCGCCGGTGACCGCGTCCATCGCCAGACGTTCGCCGTCGAAGACTCGGGCCGTGCCGGTGAAGACGTCGGAGTCGAAACCGGCCGACTTCACGACTGCACCCTCGGGGGCGAGCGAGCCGTGCAGGATCGTCAAGCCGCCGGTGGCATGGATGGGATTGCTCATCTCGCGCAGCACGGTGCCGTCCAACTGCGGCGGCTTCAGGTCGGCCAGGTTCTCGGCGAGGGTCTTGCCGGTCACCGTCATTGCGCTGCCATGCAGCAGGTCGGCATCCAGCAGCGCCTGCATCACCACCGGTATGCCGCCGATCCGGTCGATGTCGGTCATGACGTGGGCACCGAACGGTTTGACGTCGGCCAGGTGTGGCACGCGAGCGCCGACCCGCGCGAAGTCCTCCAGCGTCAGCTCGACCTCGGCCTCATTGGCAATCGCCAATAAATGGAGCACCGCGTTTGTCGAACCGCCGAGCGCCATCACGACCGCGATGGCATTCTCGAACGCCTCTTTGGTCAGGATCTGCCGCGCCGTCAAACCGGTGCGCAGCATCTCCACGACGGCCTGCCCCGACTTTCGAGCAATGCCGTCGCGGCGCCGATCGGTGGCCGGCGGGGCGGCCGACCCAGGTAGCGCCATACCGAGCGCTTCGGCGGCGGCGGCCATCGTGTTGGCTGTGTACATCCCGCCGCAGGCACCCTCGCCCGGGCAGATCGCACGCTCGATCGCATCGACATCCTCTCGGGACATCAGCCCGCGTGAGCACGCACCCACCGCCTCGAACGCGTCGATGATCGTCTCCTCGCGGCTCGATCCATCGGGTC
>JBATUU010000250.1:0-5189 GCA_049671385.1 Ornithinimicrobium sp.
CTGACCAGGTGAGGGGCATCGGGCTCGACCTCGACCACGGGTCCACAGATGCCAGGAGCCCGCAGCGCCTCACCGAACATCGGCAACGCCGCCTCGATCTCGGCGAGCTCGGAAGCGCTGAGCATCGGGTCGCGGCCCAGGGCTACCCCGAGGTCGTAGCGGTGGGCCAACATGTCCCAGCCGTAGAAGTGAGCGATGGTCTCCCCCGTAGTCGTCGGCCCGAAGTAGCCGTCGTACGGGTGCTCGGACACCCTCGGGTCATCCAGCAACTCCGCAACGTAGGCCGTGTGCCGACTCCATCTCTTACTGCGGTCAGGGGACACCTCCTCCGCGGGCGCTGCCAGGCCCTGGCCTGTCAAGAAGTCGTGTTGAGTTGTGATCATGTGGTCGAGGACATCGGCGGCGGACCAACCTTCGCATGGCGAGGCTGCGGCCCACTGCTCGTCGGTGACGTCCGCGATCAAGGTGGTGATCGCCGCCGCCTTGGCTCGATAATTTTGGGCAGTGGGGGTGCTGCCCTCGGTGCTGATTGACATGGTGTGCTCCTGCGGCTGAGTCGAAGAGTTCGTCATGGGGGAACCGTAGGCAACGCCGAGTGGTCGAGGATTGTCATAATCCGACACATGAGTGATCGTCAGCGCCCGGCACCACACCCGGTAGATCGGGCTCGGCTGACGCAGTTCGCGCCGTTGGCTCCGCCGGTGCATCGATATGAGCCGGCCGACCGGCATACGAACCTGGTGCGGCACTACTGGGTCCCGGTGTGGGACCTGCCGGCCGGAAAGACAGTGACCGAATACGTCTTGCAATATCCGTCGTGCCTCGTTGTCGTCTCCAACAGTTATGCCCGGTTCTACGGTGTAGTGACCGGCCGCTCCCACGTCAGCCTGACCGGACAGGGTTGGGCAGTGGGCATCATGCTGCGGCCCGGAGCTGGGCCATCCGTCTTTGGCTCCTCCGATTTGAGCCACCTGAGCGACACGTATGTGGACGTGGAATTGGTGCCCTCGATGGCCCACGGCGTCGGAGCCGTGCGCTCAGCGATGGCGTCCGATCCACAGTCGCCCCGGTCCCATGAGTCTGCGATTGCTGTGCTGGAAACTCTGCTTGACGCGGTGCCCGATGTGTCGTCGCAGGGACGCGACGTCTCCCGCTGGGTCTCGCTTGTCGAGTCCGACCCGGACCTTTGCACGGTTGCTGAACTGACGCAGGTCGCAGGCGCATCCGAGCGTCGTATGCAGCGCGTGCTGCGGCGATACCTGGGGTTGACCCCGAAGTGGTTGATCCAACGACGGCGACTGCATGAGGCGCTGGATCGTTTGAAGCACAACGACACCCCCTTGGCCGACCTTGCGGTGGGCCTCGGCTACGCCGACCAAGCGCACTTCAGTCGTGACTTTCGTAAGGTCACCGGCTATTCGCCAGGTGAGTTCGCCCGGCACCAGGCCAGCGCACGTGACAGGGCCACCTAATAGCCCGGATTCAACTGAGTACTCCGAGGCGGGCCGACCGCGCACCCACCTTGTCGTCGGCTCGGCCGTTCCCCAGCGGGTAGCGTCGCCCGAATGGATCTACTGTCGATGCAACTGCTCTGGACCGGATGGCCACCGATCATCCATACCTTGGTGTTAGGTAGCGCCGGTTACGTCGCGTTGGTGATGCTCTTGCGAGTCACTGGCGCGCGGACGATGGCCAAGATGACTCCACTGGACTTCGTCGTGGCGGTCACCCTTGGGTCCGCGTTCGGTCGCACTGTCACCGCCGTCGACGTACCGCTGGCGCAGGCAGTGGTTGCCTTGGCGCTGCTGATTGCTCTGCAGTGGCTGCTCGCGACGGGTAGAGCCAACTTCCGGTGGGTTCGTCGAGCGGTCGATCCTCCCCCCGTGCTGCTCTGGTACGAAGGCGAGTTGATCACAGCGACCCTGCGCAAGCACCAACTCACGCAGACCGACGTCCACACTGCGGCACGCGAGGCAGGTCATGGCTCACTCGATGGTCTGCGGGCAGTGATCATGCAACAAGACGGATCGTTGGGAGTGATCGCGGACGGCTCGATGGGTGATGGCTCCACGGTGCTTCCCTATACCGAAGGAGCGCCACGCGCCGAGCGCACCTGAGAATCGCCACATCTGAGACGACTCTAAAATGAGCACGTGACGTTTGCTCAGGCCCTGTTCATAAGAATGAGCAGCTGAGGCTCGGATGACAACAGCCTTGGACGGGATCCTCGTTGCCGATTTCAGCCGCGTGCTGGCCGGGCCGATCTGCACCATGACCTTGGCCGACCTCGGCGCCACAGTGATCAAAGTTGAACGACCGGGCACTGGTGACGATACCCGCGGTTGGGGCCCGCCCTGGACCGAGGATTCAGGCCAGACAACCGGGCAGCCAACCCAGCGGACCTCGACCTACTTCGAAAGCGTGAACCGGGGTAAACGCAGTATTGCCTTGGCCTTGGACGACCCTCGAGACCACGCCTCGGCACTGGAGTTGGCACGCCGGTGCGATGTGTTCGTGGAGAACTTTCGACCTGGAGCGCTAGATCGCCTGGGGTTGGGCTATGACGACGTGCGCGACATCAACCCCGGGGTCATCTATGTCTCGATTACCGGGTTCGGTGCAGACGGCGGGGCCGAGCTCATGGGCTACGACTTCCTGGTGCAGGCCGTCGGCGGACTGATGAGTCTGACGGGTCAAGCCGATGGCCCGCCGACCAAAGTTGGTGTTGCCCTGGTCGATGTGTTGACCGGCAAGGACGCAACAACCGGCGTCCTGGCGGCACTCCTAGCCCGGGGACGAACCGGGCAGGGGTGTCGCGTCGAGGTCAATCTCCTGTCCAGCTTGCTCTCGGCAATGGTCAATCAGGGGCAAAGCGCCCTGCATACCGGCATCGCTCCGACTCGGATGGGCAACAACCATCCCTCGATCACGCCCTACGAAACCCTGCCCTGCCGGGACGGTCTCTTGGCGATCGCCTGCGGCAACGATCGCCAATTCGCCCGGCTCACCGCTGTCCTCGGCAAGCCCGAACTGGCCGCGGACGAGCGATTTGCCACGAACGGGGCGCGGGTCGAACATCGAGAGGTGTTGGTCGCCGAGTTGGAAGCGCTCCTAGCGCGCGATGACGCCCTCACGTGGCAGCGTCTCCTGACCGCGGCAGGTGTTGCCGCTGGACGAGTCGGCACACTCGCCGACGGCTTCGCCATGGCCGAGCACCTGGGCCTGCGGCCGTGGACCGACATCGGTGGAGCAGATCGACCGTGTCCGCAGATCCGGCACCCGGTGACCTACGACACCGATCTGACCACCACCCCTACCCGGCCCCCACGCTTGGGCGAACACGACGCGGCGATCCGAGCCTGGCTAGCCGACACCACTGAGACGCGCGAGAGGCGACCATGACCCCCAGCACGGCCACAGACAGGCTCGACCCGATGGATCTCGCAGGGATCGACGATGTCCTCAGCGACGAGGAGAAGGCGATCAGGGGTGCCGTGCGCAACCTGTGTGCCGAGCAGGTAGACCCCTTCGTCGCGGAGTGGTTCGAGAGCGGCGACATGCCGAACATTCGCGAACTTGCGCGCGAGATGGGCGCGCTGGGTCTGCTGGGGATGCATCTGGAGGGCTACGGCTGTGCCGGGATGAGCGCTGTCGACTACGGATTGGCGTGCCTGGAGTTGGAAGCAAGCGACTCGGGCATCCGCTCGCTGGTGAGCGTGCAGGGATCACTCGCGATGTTCGCTCTCTGGCGGCACGGTAGTGAGCAGCAAAAGCAGCAGTGGTTGCCCCCCATGGCCACCGGCGACTCGATCGGCTGTTTCGGCTTGACCGAGCCGGATCACGGGTCCAATCCGGCCGACATGCGCACCCGTGCCCGGCGCGATGGTGACGACTGGGTGCTCGACGGCGCCAAGATGTGGATCACCAACGGCTCCATCGCCGATGTCGCGGTGGTGTGGGCCCGCACCGACGACGGTATCCGCGGCTTCGTCGTGCCGACCGACAGTCCGGGCTTCTCAGCACCGCTGATCAAGCACAAGATGTCGCTGCGCGCCTCGGTCACCAGCGAGCTCGTCTTCGACGGGGTGCGATTGCCCTCCGATGCGGTCTTCCCCGACGTGCGCGGCTTGAAGGGTCCACTGTCGTGCCTGAACGAAGCGCGGTTCGGCATTGTCTGGGGCTCGATGGGCGCGGCCCGCAGTTCGTTCGCTACAGCGTTGGAGTATGCCGGGCAACGGGTGCAGTTCGATCGGCCCATCAGTGGATTCCAGTTGACTCAGAGCAAGTTGGCGCAGATGTCGATCGAGCTGACAACGGGGACATTGTTGGCGCTGCATCTGGGACGCCGCAAGGATGCTGGGACGTTGCGCCCCGAGCAGGTGAGCCTCGGCAAGCTCAACAACGTGACCAAGGCACTGGAGATCTGCCGATCCGCGCGCACGATATTGGGCGCCAACGGCATCTCGCTGGAGTATCCAGTGATCCGGCACATGAACAACCTGGAATCCGTGCTGACCTACGAAGGCACACCTGAGATGCACACCCTGGTGGTCGGACAAGCACTGACCGGTCAGGCAGCCTTTCGCTGAGGGCTACTCCGGCGCTCCCTGGTTCTGCGGCATACCGCGCTTCTTCGCGGCTCGGACCATTTCGTCATGGGAGTCTTTGCCGGGTCCGACGTGCGGGACCCGGGTGAACAGATACACGGCGGCGGCGCCCCACAGGCCGATGATGATCCACTCCGGCATGCCCAAGGCAGCAGCCTGACTGGGCATGAACTGGAAGCCCAAGCCAGCAGCCAACACGATGGCGATTACGCCGGTGGCAGTTCCGCCGGGGGTGGTGAAGGGCCGCTCCATCTCCGGCTCCCTCTTGCGGAGAAGGACGAAACTGATGCTCACGAAGATGAACGCCACGATCAGGCTCAGGCTGCCCGCGTTGACCAACCAGACGAGCATTTGGCGGCCAAAGATCGGTGCAACAACCGACATGGCTCCGATGAAGATCAACGCATTCTTAGGGGTCTTGTACTTCGGGTGCAGCACACCGAACCAGGCAGGCAACATCCCGGACTCGGCCATCGCATAGACCAACCGGCTAGCACCGATCAAGAAGCCGTTCCAGGAGGTCAAAATGCCCGCGATACCACCCAGGACCAAAACCTTGCCCATGGTCTCGCTGCCCCAAAG
>JBATUU010000251.1:0-9777 GCA_049671385.1 Ornithinimicrobium sp.
CGGTTCGGATTACTCCGAGGGGGTGCTGTCGCCACCCTCGGCGACGTCTGTGGTGGCCTGCTCGGCCGGTGTTGCAGCGGCGTCGACTGCTGGCTCAGCGGCCGGTTCTTCTGCCTCGGTGGCGGGCTCAGCCTGCGCTGGCCCCTCTTCCTCCACCTTGGCCCGCAACGCCTCCAGGACCCGCGCCGTCTGTGACAGCGGTGCGGCGAACAGCGATGCAGCGTTGCTCAGCGAGGCATTCATGGCACCCGCCAGCTTGGCCAACAGCACCTCGCGCGATTCCAGATCGGCGAGCTTGGTGATTTCGGCGGGTGTGAGCGCTTTACCGTCCAGCACCCCTGCCTTGATCACCAATGCCGGGTGTGTCTTCGCGAAGTCGCGCAAACCCTTGGCTGCTTCGACAACGTCGCCGTTGACGAATGCGATAGCCGAGGGACCTACCAAGTGCTCATCGAGGGTGGTCAGACCAGCCTCGCTCGCTGCTCTCTTGGTCAGCGTGTTCTTCACGACGAGATAACTCGCGTGCTCACGCATCGACGTGCGCAGTTCCGATAGTTGCGCCACGGTCAACCCGCGGTATTCGGTCAGCACGGCCGCCTCCGAGGTGCGGAACTTCTCCGTCAGCTCGGCAATGGCAGCAGCCTTCTCAGGTGTCGCCATGAAGCCTCCTTGTCTCATCTGCCGGCGCCCTGACATACAAAAGCCCTGGCACAGGGGCCAGGGCTTGGGGCAGCAAACTGCGACTCAAACACTCACACCTGCGCTGGTCGCCCGTATACACGGGACCTTGGCTCACGGTGTCGCCTAGGCGTCACCACTGAGAACCGGCGGTCATTGGTCGAGGACAGCGTAATGCTCGATCCACCCACACCCAAAATCGTGCACTCCAGCCGGCTCGCTGTCGGCCCGGTATTGAAAATACCCGCCAGCCCCGTAGCTGCTCGCGACGCCCGGAAATGCCCGTGGGGTCTGTGCCTACCCGCAAGGTCCGGCCGAGCGCGCATGCTCGCGAGCATTTCGCGGCTTCACCAATGCCACGCAGTCACCGCTACGACGCGCGAGAGCGTGCAGCGCGTCCGAAAGCATCGAGGATGAGGCGCTTCACACGCGCAGGGTCCGCAAGATCTGCCCAGGTCAACCGGACAACCTCATACCCGAGTTTCCGTAGGCGATCCTCCCGAATCTTCTCCGCACGCAGAGCGTCGGGGCTGCGGTACTTGAGCATCCCGTCGAACTCGACGATGGTTCGGTGATCTGCAAACAGGAAGTCGACCCGAGCGGCAAACCCACCCGGCCCGCGGATCCACGCTTGTGGCTCACAGGCGGGCAGTCCGCAGACCCGCATCAGCCACCGAGCGCGTGACTCCCCCGGCGACTCCATCCGCGGGTCCGCGAATGCCGCCACGGTCCGCGCCGACGTGACACCACGACCAAAACGCCCGACGCTCAGGGCCTGCTGAAAATCCACCGCGCTTGACCCCGCCGCCATCGCGGCGTCAGCGCTGACCAAACCTGCCTCGACGCCGAAGGCATCGGCCACCTGCAGGCTGGCCAGGCTCGCCCGGACGATCGGCATCTGGTCACGCCAGATGATCCAGTCGCCAGGGACGGCCGGGTGCCGGACCCAGGCGCCCGAACGGTGATGCGAGCCGGCGTGCGTATGCGCGAGATGAACTTTGTCGTCGACCCCGTACACCGGCAGCCCCATGACGCTGAGCGCGCTGTGGTGACTGAGGGCTAGAGGGCGACCTCGCAGGACGCGCATCGCCGCCCGAGCACGCAAGGCGTGCCGCTCGGAGGGCTGGGCGTTAGTCCACGTGTGTGCCTCAACGAGCGCGGAACGGCCCACCCGGATTACCTGGCCCTTGGCCGTGGCCCGATCGATGCTCTGGCGGCTGATCCCGAGGGCATACAGCTCAGCGCGACTCGCAACCATGGCATTCGCCTGGAAGCAGGCTGCGAGGGTGGGGTCCACGAGGCAAGCATGCCCACAGGATCAGTGGCCAGATCGCTTATCCACAGGCTTGCCGTCTGCATACCGGCCATCCCGTTGCGACCAGGCGAAGACGCGAAATGCCCGCGAGCGCTGCCTCAGGGGCAGTTCTCGCGGGCATTTGCTGCTCAGACGGGCAGAATCGGTGCTCGCGGCGATTCCCCTCACTCACAGTGGTCATAAACCGTCGCGAGCAAAAGGTCCGGGCGCGAGCAAAAGGTCCGGTCGTGTATTGCTCGCTTCTTGCTACTCCGAGTCGGCGACGACGACGCTCTTTGAGGAGTCCAGCGGTATCCCTGGGCCCATGGAGGTGCTCATCGTCGCCTTGGTGATATAGCGGCCTTTGGCGGCTGAGGGCTTGAGTCGCAGCACCTCGTCCATCGCGGCGGAGTAGTTCTCGGCGAGCGCCTTGGCGTCGAAGGACGACTTGCCGATGATGAAGTGCAAGTTCGAGTGCTTGTCAACGCGGAACTCGATCTTGCCGCCCTTGATGTCATTGACGGCCTTGGCAGTGTCCATCGTGACCGTGCCGGTCTTCGGGTTTGGCATCAGGCCACGGGGTCCGAGGACCTTACCGAGCCGGCCAACCTTGCCCATCAGGTCCGGAGTCGCGACGACTGCATCGAAATCGAGCCAGCCGCCAGCGACCTTGTCAATGAACTCATCCGAGCCCACGTAGTCGGCGCCAGCTTCACGAGCAGCCTCGGCTTTGTCGCCGTTGGCGAAGACCAGCACCCGGGCGGTCTTACCTGTGCCGTGCGGAAGGTTGACCGTGCCGCGGACCAACTGGTCAGCCTTGCGCGGGTCAACACCAAGCCGCAACGAGACCTCGAGGGTGGAGTCGTATTTCGTGATCGAGGTCTCTTGCGCTAGCGCAATAGCCTCGCTGGGGGCGTAGAGGACGCCGTCGTCGATCTTGTCGGCGGCGACGCGGTATGCCTTGCTGCGCTTCATATGTGCTCCTGTGTGCTGTGTAGCCGAAGGGCTACGTGATGGGAGTTGTGGTCAAGCGGACCAGCGCTGGCCCTGCCACGTCACGCATACGGAGGTCCCGTTGCGCGAGATTGTGTGAGTGTGTGCCGCTGCGCCTCTGCGACGGCGAAACAACAGGTATGCCGCGGAAGGCTCAGGCCTCGACGGTCACGCCCATCGAGCGAGCAGTACCAGCGATGATTCTGGCAGCCTGATCGACATCGTGGGCGTTCAGATCGGCCATCTTCGTCTCAGCGATTTCGCGCAACTGCTGCTGGGTCAACTTCGCGACCTTGGTCTTGTGCGGTTCGCCGGAACCTTTAGCCACACCAGCGGCCTTCTTGATCAACTCAGCAGCTGGCGGTGTCTTGGTGATGAAGGTGAACGAACGGTCCTCGTAGACCGTGATCTCTACCGGGACGACATTGCCGCGCTGGCTTTCAGTCGCAGCGTTGTACGCCTTGACGAACTCCATGATGTTGACGCCATGCTGACCCAGTGCCGGGCCTACGGGCGGTGCCGGGGTGGCTGCGCCAGCCTGGATCTGCAGCTTGATGAAGCCGGACTTCTTCTTGGACTTGGGGGGCATGCTTGTTTCTCTTTCTGATGATGGGCCGACGCCGAGGGCGATGACCCGGTTGCTGGGGCGAAGAACCCCGTGGGATTAAATCTTGGCGACCTGATTGAAAGCAAGCTCGACCGGGGTCTCCCGACCGAAGATGGACACCAAAACCTTGAGCTTCTGGGACTCCGGGATGATCTCGGAGATCGTGGCCGGCAGGGTCTCGAATGGGCCCTCCATCACGGTCACCGACTCGCCGATTTCGAAGTCGATCTCGGGCTCTGGTCCCTTGCGGGCAGCGCCACCGCCTCCGCCAGCGGTCTTGACCTGCTCTGGCTGCTCGAAAACCGGAGCCAGCATCGTGATGACCTCGTCGATGCTCAGCGGCACCGGCTGGTGGGCGTTGCCCACGAAGCCAGTCACACCTGGGGTATGCCGCACGGCGCCCCAGGACTCATCCGAGAGGTCCATCCGGACCAGGACATACCCAGGCATACGGACCCGGCGCACCTGCTTGCGCACGCCGGACTTGATCTCGGTGACTTCTTCCATCGGCACTTCGACCGCGAAGATGTAGTCCTCCATGTTCAGGCTGGTAATCCGAGTCTCCAGATTGTGCTTGACCCGGTTTTCGTAGCCCGCGTAGGAGTGCACGACATACCACTCACCGAACTGGGACTGAAGCGTTGCCCGGAACTCCTCGGCGGGGTCGAGGACCACCTCCTCGGCGTCGTCAGCACTTGCATCCTGCGCCGCAGAGTCCGTCGGATCCGCGTCCGTGGCCGCTTCAACATCGGCATCCTGGACCGTCGTCTCGGCCTCGGGCAGGTCGACGACGTCGACCTGCATGGTTGTGCTTTCTTCGTCCGAGTGGCCCGTGGGCTCCTGCGACATCTAGAACTTCCTCACTTCTTCTCAAGAGTGACCGCACGCGGCCTTGATCGACACCCTGGCATCCGGCGAGCAGTAGCCCGCTACGACGCTTAGCCGAAGACGAACTCGACCAAGATTTGGAACACCTGATCCAAACCGAACACGAAGGCCATAATCACGCTGACAAAGACAAGAACCACAATCGTGTAGGTCACAAGCTCGCGCTGTGTCGGCCGGACGACCTTGCGCAATTCGCTCATCACCTGGGCAGGGAACGAGCCCGGTCGAGCGGGCAGACCGCCACCGGAGCGGGAGCGCTCGGCGCCCGAAGTGTCTTGTGGGCTGGGGTTACTCACGTCCGCGCCTCCCTTTCCTCACATCGTGGTGTTCCGTCATTGCCTGCGTCATGATGGCCTGCTGGCCGAGCAGGGCAAGAGGGACTCGAACCCACAACCGCTGGTTTTGGAGACCAGTGCTCTACCAATTGAGCTATTGCCCTACGCGTGAGCAACCCCTTGACACCGGGCATGACCGAGCCTAGGTGGTTGCAACACCCGACTGAGAAGTCTACGCCAGCGATCTGCCAATGGCTAACCGCGACGAGGGCAGCATCAGTGGAAAGATGACACCGTGACTGCAGCCACCCAGACCCCCTCCCACCCCCGTCTCTCCACCCGGATCGCGTCGATCACGGAGTCAGCGACGTTGGCGGTCGACGCCAAAGCCAAGGCACTGAAGGCCGATGGCGCACCGGTGATCGGATTCGGCGCCGGCGAGCCGGACTTTCCTACACCTGACTACATCGTTGCGGCGGCGGTCGCAGCGGCCGGTGACCCGGTCAACCACCGTTACTCCCCCGCCGGCGGCCTTCCGGCGCTCAAATCGGCCATCGTCGCCAAAACAGCCAGGGACAGCGGGTATGACGTGACCCCCGCCAACGTGGTCGTCACCAACGGCGGCAAGCAAGCGGTGTACAACACCTTCGCCGCCCTGCTCGACCCGGGTGACGAGGTGATCTTGCCCTCGCCGTACTGGACGACATACCCGGAGTCGATCCGACTTGCCGGTGGGACCCCGGTCGAAGTCTTCGCCGGCGCTGATCAGGGATACCTGGTCACCGTGGAGCAGCTGGAAGCGGCTCGCACCGAGGCCACCAAGGTGCTGCTCTTCTGCAGCCCGTCCAACCCCACCGGCGCGGTATATCCCGCGGATGAGGTCGAGGCGATCGGCCACTGGGCGCTGGAGCACGGCATCTGGGTAGTGACCGATGAGATCTACGAACACCTGCTCTACGACGGTGCCGCAGCCCCTTCGATGCCAGTGGTCGTACCTGAACTCGCGGACACCTGTGTGGTTCTCAACGGGGTGGCAAAGACGTACGCGATGACCGGCTGGCGTGTTGGGTGGATGCTCGCCCCCCAGGATGTGGCCAAGGCCGCGACCAACCTGCAGTCCCACGCCACCTCGAACGTCGCCAACGTCTCGCAGCGCGCGGCCATCGCCGCGCTGCAGGGTTCGCTGGAGGCAGTCAACGACATGCGGGTCGCCTTCGAGCGTCGACGGGCCACTATCGTCTCGATGCTCAACGAGATCGAGGGCCTGCATTGCCCCACACCGATGGGAGCTTTCTACGTTTATCCCAACGTCGAGGGCCTGCTCGGGCGCAGCATCGCCGGGCACACGCCCACGACCTCGGTGGAGTTGGCCGAGATCATCCTCACCGAGGCGCAGGTCGCGGTGGTTCCTGGAGAAGCCTTCGGCCCCAGTGGATACCTACGCCTGTCCTACGCCCTGGGTGACAACGACCTCGCTGAAGGCATCGAGCGCATCCAGCGCCTTTTGGCCTAGTCCTCGCCGCGCAACTCGAAGGAACGCATCCGCCACCCGGCCAACCAGACACCCCCGACGGACACGACGATCACAGCGCACACGGCATAGACCAGACTCATGTCCCGGCTGACCAGGGTGATGCCATCGTCCAGCGCGCCGATGATGCGCCTGCCGAAGAAGCCCATCGAGATGTACCGCAACCCATCTAGCCATGAGGCCAAGGCGCCCTCGAGGATGATCACGTAGATCAGCCCGGCAATGGTCCCGTGTCTGGTCACGGTGGCCAACGCGATGAACAGGCCGCAGTAGGCGAAACTGGACGCGACGGCACCCACCCCGATCGCAAAAGCCTGGCCCGGCTCGTCGACCTGCAGGATCAACGCCGAGACGAAGACGGAGCCTGCCCCGAGCACGAGAGTTACGGCCAGCGCGACGAGCACTTTGCTGAGCACTACGGTATGGCGCGATATCGGTTTGGAGAGCAGATAGACGATGGACCCGTCCTCGATCTCTGGGCCGAGCACTCCATTGGTGACCAACAAGGCGACCAACGGCAGCACCAAGGAAAACCCGAACACCATCGTCACCGGCTCGAGGCCGAGGGACCCATCGGTCAGCGCGACCGTCAAGATGGAGAGCATCACCAGCAGAGCAGGTAGGACTGCGAGCAAGATGCCGCGACGCTGACCAACGACGGAGCGCCAGGACAGCCGGGCGATCGTGGCGTTCATGACGACACCAAGTAGGTGAAAACCGACTCCAGGGACTCATCGGTCGGGGTGAGCTCGTGCACGGTGATGCCCTCCTCACGGGCCACGTGAGGCAGGCGGCGAGCGAATGCGCCCAGGTCAGTGACTTCAACCTGCACGCCGCTGGGGCGATCCAGGCTCACCGCACGCACACAGTCCAGTCCGATCAGCCGCCCTGCCAGTTGGCGATCCTGGCTGCAACGAATCGTGTAGCGCGTGGGCCGATCGGTCATCAAGGCGCGGATCGCCCCGAAGTCGCCGGAGGCGGCGTGCCGACCGGAGACCACGACTTCGACGTGACGGGCGATCTGCTCGACCTCCTCGAGGATGTGCGAGCTGAACAGCACGGTTCGTCCTTGCTCACCCATCTGCGTCAGCAAACCCATCAGGTGCATCCGCTGCCGCGGGTCGACCCCGTTGAAGGGCTCATCGAGCAACAACACGCCGGGGTCATGTACGAGCGCGGCAGCCAGTTTGGTGCGCTGCCGCATACCTTTGGAGTAGGTGCTCATCAGCCGTCCGGCAGGCTCGAGGAGGTCAACGATGTTCAAGGCGCGCTCAGTGGCCTCGCCAGGCTGCGGCAGGGAGTGCAACTCAGCGTTGGCCCGCACGAATTCGCGCCCGCTGAGGTAGCCGAAGCTGGCCTCCCGTTCGGGCACCAAGCCGAGGTTCCGGTATGCCGCAATGTTGCGCCATACCGCATCACCATCGAGCTCGACGGTCCCCGCCGACGGGGCGAGGAACCCGGCCATCATCGCGATCAGCGTGGTCTTACCAGCGCCGTTCGGCCCCAGCAGACCCGTCACTCCAGGGGCGATCTGCAGACTGACGTCGTTGACCGCGACGACATTGCCGTACCAGCGCGAGACTTCCCGCAACTCCATCGTGCTCATTCGTCAATCACCAGCCCATCACCGCGTCCCTTGCGCGTGGTAGCGCCGGATAAGCAGCCAGAGCCCGCCAGCGACCAGCGCTAGCGCACACACGATGTAGACCGCCGTCATGGCCGTGCCGTCGGGTGCTAGTGGATAGAACCCAGTGCCCCCGAGGACGCCTGCGGAGATCCCGTCCACCAGCGTGAACGGCGAGAGCAAGCCGATCCACTCGCCGATCGCGTCGTTGCTCCTGGTGCCCTCGGCGATGCCTTTGACCGAGGCGACGAATCCGTTGGACACCAGCAACGCGACGATGATCGCACCGACGGCCAATCCGCGCCGCAACGTGAAGGCGCTGACCAGACCGGTGACGGTGGCCAGCACGATGGCGAGCACCGCGATCCCGGCGATCGCCTGCAGAAGGTCAATGGTTTGCTCCGTGAAATCAGCCTCGGCAGCAAGCGCCCCTACATACAACAGCAGCATCGGGATCAAGGTGAAGACAAAGATGGCAGTCGCCAGAGATGCCCACCGGACCAGGGCGAACATCGTCGGCGACAGGGGCCGGGCCAGGTAGAGCACGATGGACCCGGAGCGCAGATCGCGGGTGAATAAAACCGGCGCCTGACCAGCAACGAAGATGATGATCAGCACGAAGGTGGTGTTCGCATACGTGCTGTAGTCGACGAAGTTGCCGCCGAATCCGGAGACCACCATGATCGCGACGATGATCACTGCCGGAAACAGCGCGAGCCCCAGCATCGTCATCGGCAACAGTTTTGCTTTGCCGGAACGACCAAGGCCGTAGGCGTTCAGCAGCCCGGTCAGGAACAGGGAGCGCGCCACTGCGCTCAGCCCCAATCGCGGACCGGAGTAGGTGCGGTATCCGATGTCGTGGATAACGCCGTGGTTGGTAACTCCGTGGTTGGTAGTGCCGTGAGAGGTTCCGCCTTGAGCGCTGCCCCCGCGGTCATGGTCACCGGCCATCGGTCACCCCCACTGCGAAGACGTCTTGGATGTGCCCCTGCTCGGGCTGAATCCTGATCAAACCGAGGTCGAGGTCGCATGCGATATCCCGGATCAGGTCTTGTGGAACGCTTCCGGCGGCCACATCGCGCGCATCGATCTCGATCAGCTGTCGCCGAGGGCGGCAGGGCAGGCCCTTGGCCGCGAGCGCCTCACCCATCCGGTGTTGGTCGCTGGAGTCCCCCGTCACCTCCACGAGCAGGACGCCGGTCTGCGAGGTCAGCTCGGAGGTGGACTGGGCACTGAGCAGCATGCCCGCGTCCAGGACGATGACCTGGTCGCTGACGCGCTCCAGCTCCCCCAACAGATGTGAGGTCACCAAAACCGGAATGCCGAAGTCGCGTCCGATCCGGGAGACGAGGTCGATCATGTCGTCTCGCGAGGCTGGATCCAGTCCATTGGTCGGCTCGTCCAACATCACGAACTTGGGGTCGTGGGCGAGGGCCTGAGCCAACTTGGCGCGCTGCTTCATCCCGGTGGAGTACCCGCCCATCAGGCGGTAGCGCTCCTCAGCGAGGCCGACGTGACGCAGCACGTCAGCGGCACGCTCGCGAGCTGCCGTCGCAGGCAGTCCCGACATTCGCCCCATATGCACGATGAAGTCGATGGCTCGCACGTCAGGTGGCAGGCACTCGTGCTCGGGCATGTATCCCACGACGGAACGGATGGCCACGCCGGCGGTGGAGATGTCGTGGCCGAGCACCTGCGCCGAGCCGGCCGTCGGTCGGAGAAGCCCGAGCAGAATCTTGATCAGCGTGGACTTGCCCGCCCCGTTGGCCCCGAGCAAACCTACTACCTCGCCTGGCCGCAGTGTGAGCGCTGCGTCGATCAGTGCCTGCGTTCTGCCGAACGTCTTGGAGACGCCGTGCGCCGTTAGCAGTGGGGCCGCCCTCAGGG
>JBATUU010000252.1:0-11339 GCA_049671385.1 Ornithinimicrobium sp.
GGTGCTCCTGATCGGGTGGCGCGACACCAAAGGGCCATATGGCGCTGTGACTGAACGGCATGGTGGCTGGGGGCGGTCAGGCTGACACCACGGATGAGAGGATAGGTCTTCAGTATCCCGCATGCCCCGGCGCGCCGTGCCGTCGCATGCCCCCCGACCCATATGAGGAGCACAGGTGGATGAAGGCCTGAGGCTGTTGGCGATCCATGCCCACCCCGATGACGAATCGTCCAAAGGCGCCGCGGCAACAGCGATGTACGCCGCCAGCGGCGTCAGCGTGATGGTGGTCTCCTGCACGGGTGGCGAACGTGGCGACATTCTGAACCCGAAGCTGGGGAACGACCCGGCGATCACCCGCGACATCGCGCAGGTCCGGCGTAATGAGATGGCTAACGCAGCAGCCGCGCTCGGCGTCGAGCACACCTGGCTCGGTTTCGTTGATTCAGGCCTGCCGGAGGGCGACCCCAAGCCGCCGCTACCGCAGGGGTGCTTCGCGTTGGAGCCCCTGGATGTCACCACCGAAGCGCTGGTCCGGGTGATCCGCAGTTTTCGTCCGCACGTCATCACCACCTACGACGAGCAGGGCGGATACCCCCACCCGGATCACGTCATGACGCACACGGTGACCATGGCCGCCTTCGAGGCCTCCGGTGACGCCGACGCGTTCCCGCACGCCGGCGCGCCGTGGCAGCCGCAGAAGGTCTATTACACGATGTTCGGTCTGCAGTTGCTCAAGTTGCACCAGGCGATGCTGGAGGAGGGGTTGGAGTCACCGCTGACCGACTGGGTGGAGCGGCTCAAGGACCGGCCGAAGCGAGCGATCCATACCCACATCGAGTGCGCTGACTTTTTTGAGCAGCGCGACGAGGCGCTCAGGGCCCACGCCACTCAGGTTGACCCTGACGGCCTGTTCTTCGCGATCCCTATGCACATCCAACGCCGCGCATACCCGTTCGAAGACTACGAGCTCGGCGCATCACTGGTGCCGGTCGACCTGCCGGAGGCGGATCTGTTTGCCGGGCTCCCAGCCCTGGAGGAGTTGGAGCGGTGGTGCGCGGCCGCTCCGGAGCGCGACGCCGACGGCACCTTGGTCACCGCATACACCTCGCCGTTGCCGGAGCCGGCAGAGGCCGAAGCGGCCTCGTGAACATCAGCAATGTTGAGGTCACCGCCGGGTTGGGCGGGTTCCTGGTGCTGTTCGCGTTGGGCTTGGTCGTGTGGTTCTTGGGACGCGACTTGAGCCGCAGATTGCGTCGGATGCGTCACGCGGAGGGCCAGCGGGTCCAGGCCGAGCGGGATCGTGCAGCGGGCGACCCAGCCCCAAAGCAGGCGACAGATGCGGAAGCGGCCAGTGACACAGAGGGGCCTGCGCCGGAGGCTGGGCCTAAGTCACCCCAGGGATAGCTCCGTAGACGGCCATCGACACGGCGATGTAGTGGGTAGTGAACGCAGCCAACGTGAAGGCATGGAACACCTCGTGGAAGCCGAACCAGCGCGGTGAAGGGTTCGGCCACTTGAGGCCGTAGACCACTGCGCCGAGCGTGTACAACAGCCCACCCGTCGCGATCAACACCACGACGGTCAAGCCTCCTGCTCGGTAGAACGGCACGATGTAGAACACGGCTACCCATCCGAGCACGACGTACAACGGGGTATAGAGCCAGCGCGGGGCGCCCACCCAAAACACTCGGAACAGGACGCCGCCGAGGGCACCCACCCAGACGAGAATCAGCAAAGTGCGGGCCTGATCGGGGGCGAGCAGCATAACCGCCAGGGGCGTGTAGGAGCCGGCGATGATCAAGAAGATGTTGGCGTGGTCCATCCGCTTCAGGCGCGTGCTGACCGTCGGCTGCCATCGTCCCCGGTGGTAGGTGGCTGAGGTAGCGAACAGGGAGACTGCGCACACTCCGAAGATGGCCGAGGAAATTCGCCCGGGGGTGCTCGGAGCCAAGACGATCAGCACGATGCAGGCTGCGACGCACAGCGGCACCATTCCGAGATGGAGCCACCCTCGCAACTTCGGTTTGATCGTCGCGGCTACCTGTTCAGCCACCTCAGCGGTGGCTCGAGTCACCTCGTGGGCAGCGTGCGACACCTCATGGGCCGCGTGAGCCACAGCCGATTCCTCGGACTTGGGAGTGGAGCGGGGCGTCATAGGCGTCACGCTAACCTACGCAACCGTAAGTTCCCTGAGGGTCGCAGGCGAATCACATTTTCGCGGCTGCCGAGACACTGGCGCGCTCCGCAGTAGGTTGGGTGCATGCCACGCCTACGCGACCTGATCTATCGCGTATACAACTCTTCGTTGAGTCGCGGACTGCCAGCCGCAGCAGTGCCTCGACACGTCGGGGTCATGTTGGATGGGAATCGACGCTGGGCCAAGCAGCGGGGGGCCCAAGCTGCCGACGGGCACCGGGCCGGCGCAGATAACATCAAGCCGTTGCTGGGCTGGTGCGAAGAGGCAGGCGTCGAAGTGGTGACGCTGTGGCTGCTGTCGACCGACAACTTGAACCGGGATGCACAGGAACTGCAACCATTGTTGGCCATCATTTCCGAGGTGGTCTCCGACCTCGCTGAAGCGGGGCGGTGGCGACTGCACGTCGTCGGGGCTCGGGAGTTGTTGCCGGAGCGCACTCGTCAGCAGTTGGATGCCTCGGCCGCTGCGACGCAGGGTCTGCCGGGGATGTTGGTCAACGTCGCGATCGGCTACGGCGGACGTCAGGAGATCGCCGACGCCGTGCGCTCCCTGCTCGCCGAGCACGCGGATCGGGGGACATCACTGGCCGAGTTGTCGCAGAGCGTGCGGATCGAGCACATCGCGGAGCACCTTTACACCAAGGGTCAGCCTGATCCCGACCTGGTGATCCGGACCAGCGGTGAGCAACGGCTCGGTGGGTTCTTGTTGTGGCAGAGCGCGCACAGCGAGTTCTATTTCTGTGAGGCGTTCTGGCCTGACTTTCGTCGCGTCGACTTTCTGAGGGCGCTGCGCTCCTACGCCGAACGAGAACGACGCTACGGCGCCTAGAGCACTCGCCTCGGCGTGCCGTGCCGAGATCGTAGGGGGAGCTGTCATACGGTCGAACGACGGCGAGGGCACCCGCCCTGGCGACAGGCTCACGAAGCGGAGCGCGCTCCATGACGACCAGCACCCACAGCCCGACCGGTCACCGCACCTCGCGTGACATACCACCGGACCGCACGCCAGGGGAGGGAGCCAATGTCGGCGAGGAGCATCTGCCGGTGCACCGCGATATCGAGATGCCGGTCGAAACCAAGACGTATGTCGTTGACACCTCCGTGTTGCTGTCCGACCCGCAAGCGATGCTGCGTTTCGCCGAGCATGAAGTTGTGCTGCCCGTCGTCGTCATCAGTGAGCTCGAAGCCAAACGAGCTCACCCCGAGTTGGGCTATTTTGCACGCGAGGCACTGCGGCTGCTCGATGATCTGAGGGTCCTGCACGGCGGACTGTCCCAGCCGGTGCCGGCCAACGAGGTGGGCGGCACATTGCGCGTCGAGCTCAACCACAGCGACCCGCAGGCGCTGCCTGCAGGCTTTCGCGTCGGCGACAATGACACGCGGATCTTGGCGGTTGCGACCAATCTGGCGGCCGAAGGCTATGGCGTGACCGTGGTCAGCAAAGACTTGCCAATGCGGGTCAAGGCATCAGCGGTGGGGTTGGATGCCCAGGAATACCGAGCCGAACTGGCCGTGGAAAGCGGTTGGACTGGGATGGCGACCCTCGATGTCAACGACACCGAGATGTCTCAGTTGTATGACGCCGGACGGCTGCAGCACGCTGACGTGGCAGCTATGCCGTGCCACACCGGAGTGACGGTATTTGGCACCTCGGGCAGTGCATTGGGCCGGGTGGGGCCCGACGGGGCACTGAGGTTGGTGCGCGGTGATCGGGATGCATTTGGTCTGCACGGCCGCTCGGCCGAGCAGCGGATCGCGCTCGATCTCTTGTTGGACCCGGATGTGGGCATCATCAGCCTGGGTGGGCGAGCGGGGACCGGCAAGAGCGCGTTGGCGCTGTGCGCTGGGCTAGAGGCGGTCATGGAGCGGCGGCAGCACCGCAAGGTCATCGTCTTTCGTCCGCTGTATGCAGTGGGCGGGCAGGAGTTGGGATATCTGCCTGGGTCGGAGAACGACAAGATGGGACCGTGGGCCCAGGCCGTCTTCGACACCCTCGGCGCGGTGATCTCCAAAGAGGTTGTCGAGGAGATCGTGGCTCGGGACCTGATCGAGGTATTGCCGCTGACACACATCCGGGGCCGCTCCCTCCACGACGCCTTCGTCATCGTCGATGAAGCCCAGTCGCTAGAACGCAACGTCTTGTTAACCGTCCTGTCCAGGATTGGTCAGAGTTCGCGAGTGGTCTTGACGCACGACGTTGCCCAACGGGACAACCTGCGGGTAGGTCGTCACGATGGGGTCGCCGCGATCATCGAGACCCTCAAGGGGCACCCGTTGTTTGCCCACATCACATTGAACCGCAGCGAACGCAGCCCAATCGCCGCTCTGGTGACAGAAATGCTGGAAGGTGTTCGGCCCGAAGGCTAATCGGCACATGGGCTGAAGACGGGCTCATCATCTCTCTGTGACCTTGCCCACGATGGTGGCTGTGAGGTTGCAACGATGCCCTCTGCCCTGGCACGGTAGAAGCACTTGGTCACGAAACGGTAACAATCTCCGTAGACACAGTCCGGAGCGCGCCGGTGACCGATCCACATCTTCACGGAGGTTCTTTTGTCCAAGCCATGGCTGAATCGCAACCCATTCAGCACGAGTTCACGCACCGACGCCGTTGCCCCGGTAGGTGAGGTCGAGCAGGTACGGGCCGATGAGGTGTCATTCGACGCCGCCGAGTCGGGTCGCCACCGCGGTGCCGCATTTGCCAAGCACCCGGCTACGTTAGTGACGGCTTCGATCACGGCCGCTTCGCTGGCGTTGGCCGGCTACGCAGCATACGGCTCGGAGGGGCTGTCCGAAGAGCAGATCGCCAGCCATCTGGCCGACGGGGCACCCGCCTTGGGTGACTCCGCGACCAACGGCCTGGAAGGCTCCGGATCGCTAGCGCAGATCTCCGACCGTTCTCAGAGCATGGACGAGGCGGTGGCCGGTGTGACCTCGGCTGAGTCTTCACGTGAGGCCGGCGCCGAAGGTAGCGCAGCAATCGCTGAACGCGTCGCCGAGCTCAAGGCCGAAGAGGAAGCGGCTGAGAAGGCCGCGGCCAAGGCTGAGGCCGAGCGGCAGGCCGAGGCTGAAGCTGAGGCCGAGCGACAGGCTGAAGCCCAAGCTGAGACGCAAGCGCAAGCGCAAGCGCAAGCGGAGGCCGAGAGTGCCGCAGCCGCCCCAGAGCGCGACGAAAACCAGGCCGCATCGCGTTCGCAGGAGCGTGAATCTGCTCCTGCTGAGGAGCCGGTTGAGCCTGCAGCCGCACCGGCCCCCTCGGGCGATTCACGCTCGATTGCTCGCTCCATGGTGGCCAGTCGTGGGTGGAGCAGCGAGCAGTTCGGCTGCCTCGACTCACTGTGGGCCAAGGAGAGCGGCTGGAACCACACCGCCGCCAACCCCTCCTCGGGTGCCTACGGCATCCCGCAGTCACTGCCTGGCTCGAAGATGGCTTCGGCCGGCTCGGACTGGCGCACCAACCCGGCCACCCAGATCTCCTGGGGCCTGGGTTACATCCAGGACCGCTACGGCAGCCCGTGTGCTGCGTGGTCGCACAGTCAAGCCAACAACTGGTACTGAGTCGTTCCTGTTCACAACAACGCGGTCGCCCATGTGGCGGGCCGCGTTGTTGTGTATAGCCTGACCTGATGAGCAAGTCCGCGGAGCAAACCGCAGCCGACATCGGCGATCATCCGGCGCTGGAGACGTTGGCTCGTGCGGGGTATGCCGTCAACGGGCTGCTCCACCTCATGATCGCGGCCATCGTGGCACGTATCATCGCGGGCGGTGGCGGGGAGGCCGAGCAGTCGGGGGCGCTCCAAGCCGTGGCCCAGGCGCCTTTTGGCAGTGTGCTGCTGTGGATTGGCGTGGTCGGATACTCGGGCTTGACCGTGTGGCAGTTGCTCGACGCGGCCGTGGGCTATCGACCCGGTGGCAAAGCCGCCTCAGCGTTCGACCGCGTCAAAGATGCCGGCAAGGCCGGTGTGTATGCCGTGTTGGCGTGGACCACCTGGCGCTTTGCCAGTGGCGGTAGTACCGACAGCGGTCAATCGACGGCTGACTTCACGACAGCACTGATGGGTGCTCCCGGTGGGCGTTTCCTGGTGGCCGGTGTGGGGTTGGCTGTGATCGCAGTGGGCGGCTACCACGGCTGGAAGGGTCTGTCCCGGGCGTTTATGGAGGACCTGGACGGCAACGCTAAGGGCAAACTGGGGGAGGCCGTGATCGCATCCGGATTGGTGGGCTACGTCGCCAAAGGCGTTGCTTTGACGATGGTCGGGGTGCTGTTCGGGTGGGCCGCCTGGACGGCCGATCCAGACGATGCCACGGGGTTGGACGGCGCGGTGCAGGCCGTCTCCGGTGACGTGTTCGGATCCGTTGTGTTGGCACTGATCGCCGCCGGATTCGCCGCCTACGGTGTTTACAGTTTTGCCAGAGCCAGGTTTGCCGACCTCTGAGGTCTAGTCCCCGGCGGAGTCGTGCGGACGGGACATGCTCAGCACATCGAGTGCCTTGTCCATCTGCTCCTCGGTGAGGTCTCCCTGCTCGACGTGACCGCGACTGATCACGACCTCGCGGATGGTGCGGCGCTCAGCAAGTGACTGTTTGGCCACAGCGGCTGCATTCTCATACCCAATCCATTTGTTCAGTGGGGTCACGATGGAGGACGAACTCTGAGCCATCTCGCGGCATCGCTCTTCGTTCGCCTCGATGCCGCTGATCGCGGAGTCGGCGAGGACCCGGGAACTGCTCGCCAAAAGGGTGAGCGACTCGACCAAGCAACTGCCCATCACCGGCAGCATGACGTTGAGTTCAAAGGTGCCCGACGCCCCGGCGACAGTCATCGTGGTGTCGTTGCCCATTACCCGGGCACACGCCATCAGCGTTGCTTCGGGCAGGACCGGGTTCACCTTGCCTGGCATGATGCTGGACCCCGGCTGCAGGTCCGGCAATGCAATCTCGCTCAGACCTGTGCGCGGTCCCGAGCCCATCCAGCGCAGGTCGTTGCAGATCTTGGTCAGTGAGACAGCAACGACCTTTGCGGCGGCCGAGACCTCGACCAGGGCGTCTTGGGCAGACTGCGCCTCGAAGTGATCGGCTGCCTCTCGCAACTCCAACCCCATGTCGTTACCGACGATGTCGATGACTCGACCGGCGAACTCCGGGTGCGCGTTCAGGCCGGTGCCCGCGGCAGTGCCACCGAGCGGCAACTCGGCAGCGTGGTTGGCGGCATCGCGGATCCGCTCGCGCCCCAGTTCGATCTGACGCGCATACCCCGCAAACTCTTGACCGAGGGTGACGGGCACCGCGTCCATGAGATGCGTGCGTCCTGCCTTGACGACGTCCACGAACTCTTCGGACTTGGCGCGTAGCGTGGCGCATAGGTGCTCGAGGGCCGGGTCAAGGGTGTCGTTGGCCAGTTGCACGGCCACGATCCGCAGGGCTGTCGGGAAGGTGTCGTTGCTGGACTGCCCAGCGTTGACATGGTCATTCGGATGGATGCTCAGACCGCTTTCTTGGCTGGCGAGGCGGGCCAGGACCTCGTTGACGTTCATGTTCGTGGATGTGCCTGAGCCGGTTTGGTAGACATCGACGGGGAAGTGGTCGTCGTGCGCACCCGAGACAACCTGTGCAGCCGCAGATCCGATAGCCGCAGCAACATCGGCGTCGATGACTCCCAGGTCGGCGTTGACCCTCGCGGCGGCCTGCTTCACCCGGGCGAGGGCGTGCACCACCGCGGACGGGACCCGCTGACCGGAGATCGGGAAGTTCTGAACGGCCCGGGCGGTCTGGGCTGCATAGAGAGCATCGAAGGGGACCTCGACCTCGCCCATCGAGTCATGCTCGGTGCGTGTCTGGCCGTGTTCGCTGCCCTGAGTTGTCATGCCCCTAGTTCTACACCGAATGCGCTGACCCCGGCCATCCCCGAACGGTCAGAGGCGGCGCAGGCGCACCCGGCGCACCGAGTGGTCATCCCCCTTCGACAACACCAGGGTGGCCAGGCTGCGAGTGGGGACGATGTTCTGCCGCAGGTTGGGGGCGTTGATCGTCTCCCAGATATTATCCGCCAGATCGCGTGCCGCGTCGTCGGACAAGCTGGCATAACGGTGGAAGTGCGACTCAGGCTGCGCGAACGCCGTCGCCCGCAGCGCCAAGAACCGGTTGGTGAACCACGCCTTGATGTCATCGACGTGTGCATCGACGTATACCGAGAAGTCAAAGAAGTCGCTGACCGCCATCCCAGCGCGTCCATCGCTCTGCGGCTGCGGGCGTTGCAGCACGTTCAAGCCTTCGACGATCAACACGTCGGGCCGGCGAACCACGATCTGCTCATCCGGCACGATGTCATAGGTCAAGTGGGAGTAGACCGGCGCGCTGACCTCGGCCTTGCCGGCCTTGACCTCTGCTACAAACCGCAGCAACGCGCGACGGTCGTAGGACTCCGGGAAGCCTTTGCGGGTCATGAGATCTCGCTCGGTTAACACCGAGTTCGGATAGAGGAATCCGTCGGTGGTGACCAGCTCAACGTTGGGCGCAGAGTCCCACCGTGAGATGAGCTCCTTCAGGATCCTGGCCGTGGTGGACTTGCCGACAGCGACCGACCCAGCGACGCCAATCACAAAGGGAGTCCGTTCCCGCTGTTCGCTCAAGAAGGTCGTCGTCACCTGGTGCAAATCCTTGGTGGCTTCCTCATAGAATGCCAACAATCGCGACAGTGGCAGGTAGACCTCCTCGACTTCACCGATATCGAGCCGATCCTCCAACCCTTGCAGCCGCTGCACCTCCGCGGCCGACAAGTTCATCGGGTAGTGCTCGCGCAACCGCGCCCACCCCGCCCGGTCCAACTCCACGTATGGCGAGGGCAGGGTCTGCTGAGTCGCTGACATGGACGTCATTGTGCACACAGCGCAGGCCTCAGACGGCTTAGGGTGGCCCTCATGTGCGGAATCGTGGGCTATGTCGGTCCGGTCGCAGGCGAAAAGGCTCTCGATGTGGTTATGGAGGGGCTCGGGCGGTTGGAGTATCGCGGGTATGACTCGGCTGGGATCGCGTTGGTGCCCGATGGCGGTCTCATCACCGCCAAGCGTGCGGGCAAGCTGACCCATCTGATCTCGGCGCTGGAGTTGGCTCCGATGCCACCGACGACGACAGCGATCGGCCACACCCGGTGGGCAACGCACGGCGGGCCGACCGATGCCAACGCCCACCCGCACCGTGGCGGCCCGGACGGTGACTTGGCGTTGGTGCACAACGGGATCATCGAGAACTTCCACGGTCTACGCCAGACCTTGCTGGCCGATGGGGTCGAGTTCACCTCAGAGACGGACACCGAAGTAGTGGCACACCTGCTGAGCAACGCCTACGAGGAGTGCGGTGACCTGACCGATGCCATGCGCACCGTGGTGAACACGCTGGAGGGCGCATTCACGCTGTTGGCGGTGCACGCGGATGCACCAGGCACGGTGGTGGCGGCGCGGCGCAACTCGCCGCTGGTGGTTGGCCTCGGCGATGGGGAGAACTTCCTAGGCTCTGACGTGGCGGCCTTCATCGGGCAGACTCGGCACGCCCTGGAGCTGGGTCAAGACCAGATCGTGACGATCACAGCCGATGACCACAGAATCATCGACTTCGACGGGACCCCGAGTGACGGCAAGGCCTACGAAGTCACGTGGGACGCGGCGGCTGCCGAAAAGGGCGGTTATGCGACCTTCATGGAGAAAGAGATCCACGACCAGCCGCAGGCCGTGCGCGACACCCTGCTGGGGCGCACCGACGAGAACGGCGCGCTGGTGCTCGATGACATGAGCATCTCTGAAGAGGACATGCGCAAGGTGAACAAGATCGTGATCGTCGCCTGCGGTACGGCCGCGTATGCCGGGATGGTCGCCAAGTACGCGATCGAACGATGGACCCGCATCCCCGTGGAGGTCGAACTGGCCCACGAGTTCCGATACCGCGACCCCGTGATCGACGAACACACACTGGTCGTGTCGATCTCACAGTCCGGGGAAACCATGGACACGCTGATGGCAGTGCGGCATGCGATCAAACTCGGCGCCAAAACGGTCTCGATCTGCAACACGCACGGCTCCACCATCCCTCGCGAATCCGATGCCGTGCTCTACACCCACGCCGGACCCGAAATCGCGGTCGCATCGACCAAGGCGTTCCTGGCTCAGATCACAGCCAGCTATGTGCTCGGTCTGTATCTCACCCAGCTACGCGGGGAGTCCTATGGTCGGGCTGCCTCCGACGTGATGAATGACCTGCATCAGATCCCGGACAAGATCCAGGCGGTTCTGGATGGGATGGACCGGGTCAACGAAATCGCCCATTTCATGTCCGACACGCGCGCCGTGCTGTTCCTCGGTCGACACGTGGGCTTCCCGATAGCTATGGAGGGCGCCCTGAAGTTGAAGGAGCTGGCCTACATTCACGCCGAAGGCTTTGCCGCCGGCGAGCTCAAGCACGGTCCCATTGCGTTGATCGAGCCTGGTCAGCCCGTTTTCATCGTAGTGCCGTCGCCGAGCGCGGAGCACGGACTGCACGGCAAGGTCGTCTCGAACATTCAGGAGATCAGGGCGCGAGGCGCACGCACTCTGGTCATCGCCGAGGAGGGGGATGAGGATGTTGTGCCCTTTGCTGACGAAGTCATCCGGGTGCCGCGCAGCCCCGCGCTGTTGGCGCCGCTGCTGACGGTGTTGCCGCTCCAGGTCTTCGCGTTGCACCTGTCGACCGCCAAGGGGCTGGACGTCGACCAGCCGCGCAACCTGGCAAAATCCGTCACCGTCGAGTGAACGCTGTCGCGCGATGATCATCGGGGTCGGGATCGATGTGGTCGATATCGACCGCTTCGGTCGCCGGTTGGAACGAACCCCACGTCTGGCTGAACGCCTCTTCACCGAGGGAGAACGAGAGCTACGGTTGTACTCCTTGGCCGCCCGGTTTGCCGCCAAGGAGGCGTTGGCCAAAGCCCTAGGAGCCCCAGTGGGACTGCATTGGCAGGACGCCACGGTGGTGCGCAACCATGATGGGCGACCTGAACTGCGCGTCACCGGGACCGTTGCCGCCCGCGCCTCCGATCTCGGTGCGACCTCGTTGCACGTGTCGCTCTCTCACGATGCCGGGATCGCCTCGGCCGTCGTCATCGCGGAAGGTTGAGC
>JBATUU010000253.1:0-2690 GCA_049671385.1 Ornithinimicrobium sp.
ACCGGTTTCCGCCAACGACATGCGCGACCAAGTAGTGCACGTCCCACCCCGGACAAGGTGTCGAGGCGGCCCAGTCGTCCTCAGTCACGGCGGTCAACTGACGTCGGAAGGCCATTGCAGCCGATTCGAGTGCAGCAAGGGCGTCCAGAGACACAGACGGAGCGTGTCACAAACACTGTCGCGCCGGTGCCACATGCTCATCCACAGATCAGGGCGTCCCGCTGGCGGCAGATAGACGCAACGAGACTTTTGACGCGGACCTCGTGGCCACGCGCGAATGGCGACGCCATTGGCGCTCACAGCGAGATGGGTGTTCATCATCGACGGTAAGGTCTCGGTCATGCCTGACCCCGAGGTTCTGGTCGAACTACGCGAGTTCGTGCGCGAGCGAGAGTGGGGTCATTTCCACTCCGCAGAGAATCTTGCCAAGAGCATCTCGGTCGAAGCTGGCGAACTCCTGGAGTGTTTCCAGTGGGGTGACGACACCGACTCCGATCGCGTGGTCGAAGAGTTAGCCGATGTCTTGACGTACTGCTATCTGCTCGCAGACCGGCTCGGGGTCGACCCAGACAGCGTGGTCGCGGACAAACTCGCGATCACCCGCTCCAAGTACCCAGCGGAGAAGGCGCGGGGGAAGAGCACCAAGTATGACCGGCTTTGAGATCCATGAAGTCGAGTTCTCCCGCAAGCAGGTCCTGACCTGGGCGGGCTCAGACCCGCACCTTAGCGACTGGCCCGTTGTCTACACACTGGATGGATCGGGTCAGATCTATGTCGGGGAATCACTCAACGTCGGCTTGCGCCTTCAGCAGCACCTCGCCACCCCCAACAAGGCAGCGCTAGGTCGCGCACGTGTTGTCGTCGACGAGACCTTCAACAAGTCGGTATGCCTCGACCTCGAATCCTTCCTCATCCGTCTCTTCGCCGGAGACGGCAGATACAACGTCGTCAACGGAAACGACGGCGTTACCGATGCCGACTATTTCAGGCGTGACACATACCGCACGGGTTTTCGCGACGTCTTCGATGCGCTCCGCGACCGTGGGCTGTTCTCTCAAAGCATCACTGAGATCGAGAACAGTGACCTCTTTAAGCTCTCCCCCTTCAAAGCGCTGTCGGAGGATCAACTAGCAGTGGTCGTGGACATCGTGGAAGGGCTGTTAGAGGACATCGCTCGTGGTCACGGCAGCACACTCGTCGTGCAAGGTTCTCCTGGGACCGGAAAGACAATCGTCGCGATCTTCCTCATCAAGTTGCTGCGCGACATACAAGACTTCGACCCTCGACAGCCACGCTCCGAAATGTCAGTGTTCGACGAGTTCTTCACCGAGGAGTCCTCTCGAGCGCTGGCTGAGTTCCGGATCGGTCTGGTCGTTCCGCAGCAGTCGCTGCGCCGTTCCATCCAAAAGGTCTTCGCCAAGACACCAGGGCTCGACGCGAAGATGGTCATGTCCGCATTCGATGTGGGCACGGACCCAGACAATTTTGATCTCTTGGTCGTGGACGAGGCCCACCGGCTCACGCAGCGGGCCAGTCAAGGCTCCGGCCCACGCAACAAGCAGTACTCAGATATCACGATGAACTTGTTCGGAACCGACGATAAGACAAGAACCCAGCTGGACTGGATCACCACCAAGAGCAGCAACCAACTCTTTCTCCTGGATCGCGACCAAAGCATTCGTCCCGCTGACATACCGGGGCACGTAGTGGATGCGCTCGTCGATAGCGCCCATCGCTCAGAGCGTCGCTATCGACTGACCGCACAGCATCGTGTGCGGGCCGGTTCTGACTACGTTGGTTACGTACGAGGGGTCTTAGCCGGGGTGCCCATGGCACGAAGGGACTTCGGTGAGTATGACCTGCGCTTCTACGACGATTTCTCCTCGCTCCGGCAGTCGATACTCGACCGCGACGCAGAGGCCGGTTTGGCACGGCTTGTCGCGGGTTATGCCTGGAAGTGGGTGAGCAAGACAGATCCCAACTCGCACGACATCGCGATAGGCGGTGAGCGGATGCGGTGGAATACGCGGCCCGTCGACTGGGTGAACTCAAAGACCTCCCTGGACGAGATGGGATCAATTCATACGATCCAGGGATACGACTTGAACTACGCAGGCGTGGTCATCGGTCGGGACTTGCGTTACGACAAGGAGACCCACCGAATACGGTTCGATCGAGCTCAGTACTACGACCGCAACGGAAAGGCAAACAACAAGCAGCTCGGGATCAGCTACTCCGAGGATCAGTTACTCGCCTATGTGCGGAACATTTACGCCGTTCTACTCACACGGGGTATCCGCGGTACATACGTATATGTGTGCGACGCCGACCTGCGTGAATATTTGCGGCCCTACTTCTCGTAGCGAGTAGAGCTGATAGACCAGGACGCGCCAGTTCGGAGCTGTCGTGCAGAGTCTTCAGCATGTTGCCGCATGATGGCCGATCTTCAAATCCGATCCGTGGATGAAGCCCTGGCGCGGGAGGCCAAGGCTCGGGCTGCCTAGAGGCACCCGACCTTGTCTGACTACGTCAAGAACTTGATCCAGCAGGACTTGCAGTCAGCCGCAGCGATTCAGGAGATGCGTGCTTTCCTCGCGGAGATTCAAGAGGACGAACAGACTCTCGTGCCCAAGTCGGCAACAGCCTCGGCGCTCGCCGACGTCCGCCGTGAAATGGGCACCGGGTGATCG
>JBATUU010000254.1:0-15795 GCA_049671385.1 Ornithinimicrobium sp.
GTCGGTGCGCGCGCCGGTCGCGCCGCGCAAGGACTGGAAAGTACCTCGGGCGGTCAGTCGAGGCAGCGCTTTCAGAGTGGGATTGTGGTGGCGCTCATCGCAGCGGTCGTCGTGGTGGCGATGTTCTTCGGGTATGGCGCGATTCAGGGCCTGGGCCCAACCGGCAGCTCGGATGAGGACCAAGCCAATGCCGGCCAGGACGCCGAAGGCTCGCCGGGAGATAGCGAGGACAGTGACGAGGGCGACGCCGACGGTGCGCAGGAGAGCGCCGAGCCCGGCGACGAGGAAGACTCAGAGGAGCCGCAGGAGCCCTTGGAGCCCGTTGGCATCACCTCGCACGACCCACAAGGTGACGGCGATGAGAACAATGAGCTCACGGAGTTGGCTATCGACGGCGACACCAGCACGTCCTGGCGCAGTCGCACCTACTTGGCTGAGAACTGGGGCAACCTCAAGGACGGAGTCGGAATAGCCGTCGATCTCGGCGACACCACCGATGTCAGCGAGGTCGACATCGCCTTCCCGCAAGGCGATTACCGCCTTGAGGTGTATGTCGGTGATCAGGTGTCCCGATCGGATATGACGCAGTTGGGTGTCGCGGACGACGCCAGCGACGAGGTCACACTGCGTAATGACGAGCCGATCGAGGGGCAGTATGTGCTCATCTGGTTCACCGAAGCGTGGGACGGTCCGAACGGAGAAATCGTCTACGTCTCCGAAGTCACTGTGCGGTGACGTCCACGCCGGCGGATACCGAGGGCAGCAACGGCCCGCCAGACGCAGAGTTGTTGCAGCGCCACATTGCCGGCGATCAGCATGCCTTCGGCGAACTGTTCCGACGACACAAGGACCGCATGTGGGCGGTGGCGTTGCGTACCACTCGGGACCCTGAGATGGCCGCCGATGCGGTGCAGGATGCGTTCATCAATGCCTTTCGCCGCGCGGAGTCCTTCCGTGGCAATGCCCAAGTGAGCACCTGGCTCTACCGGATCGTGGTCAACGCCTGCTTGGACCGGATGCGGCGGATCAAGCCGACAGCCGACATCACGGACCACGATCCGCCTGAGTCCCGAGACCACCATCGCAGTGTCGAGGTGCGGATCGACGTGCAGGCCGCCCTCGCGAAGTTGCCGGACACTCAGCGACTGGCCTTGGTGCTGGTCGACATGCACGGATTGTCGGTCGCTGAGGCAGCACAGGTGCTTGAGGTGGCCGAGGGCACCGTGAAGTCTCGATGCTCTCGCGGACGAGCCGCAATGGCTGAAATCCTGGGGGTCCAGTCATGACCGATAGAGCACCTGGGAACCGTTGGGGCTTGGCACGCGTCGTACCGATGAAGGTGTGGACTGCTACACCTGCCCTACCCTGCCCAGCGACATCGCGAAGGAGCACCTCGTGAATCCCGCGCACCACGACAGTGCTCCAGATGATTTCGACGCAGATCCCACTGGCATGCGAGATGTTCTTGCCTCGCTGCCGGATCCAGGGCCGATGCCGGACAGTGTCACCGCACGGATCGAGCAGAGCCTGACCGATGAGCGCGCTGAATCCAGTCAGCAGACCTGGGGTGGCGCCGCGGGGGTTGCGGATCTCGCCGCCCAGCGCAGTCGCCGTCGACCCGCGCAGTGGATGATGGCGGCCGCCGCTGTGGTCGCAGTGGGCGTGATCGGCACCGTGGTCTTCGATCAGGTGTTGGGCTCAAACTCGGGCTCTGGAGATGCCGCAGCGCAGTACGCGCCGACTCAGGCCGATGCTGAGGGCAACGAGGCGAGCGCTGAGAGTCAGGCTGACGCCGAGGGTGATGCTGGGTCGGACTCGGACGCGGATTCTCTCCCTGGCGAGGAAAACCTTGCGGAGAGTTTTGAGGACCGTGTTGCCCAGGACGGTGTTGCGCAGGACCGTGCTGAGGGCGAGGCTGCTGACGCGGACGGCGGGGGCAGCGATGTGGCAGCGTCCGCCGGCGAAGCTCGGTCTTTCTTCGGGGAAGTAGACGATGAGCGATTCGCGACTGGCGCACTGGTCCTGCTGCAGACCCAAGTCCCGCCTTCGGAACTGCCAGCGGACTTCGCGGGGTCAGCAGATCGTGAACTGCTGCGTGCTGACGATGCCGAACGGTGTGTGCAGGCGATCGGCGAAGATCCGGACGAGGGAGACTGGGCGGCGGTGCCGGGGTCCATCGAGGGATCCCAGGTCGTTGTCGTCGCAGATTTCACACCGCAGCGCTCGCGTGGGTGGGCGGTGGAGCCAGATTGCATCGACGATGTCGGGGCCGCGACCCTCCACGGCCCTGTGGACCTGCCTTGAGCGGAGCACAACGCACCGAAGCGCCTCCAGCCCCGAGGGGAACATCCGAGCCGTAGGATCGGTTCCCAACGGTAGGATCCATACCGAGCGAGGAGCAGTTCACAGCACATGACGGCGATCAGTGGCATCTCTCTTTCCACCGAACCCAAGGCCAGCGATTCTGGCGATGATGGGGCCGGTCACGATGACACCGTGCACGAGGTCATCATCATCGGGTCCGGCCCTGCCGGATACACCGCGTCGGTGTACGCCGCGCGAGCCAACCTGTCGCCGGTACTCTTTGAAGGAGCCGTCACCGCTGGTGGCGCCTTGATGAACACTACGGACGTCGAGAACTACCCGGGTTTTGCGGACGGCATCATGGGACCAGACCTGATGATTGCGATGCGTGCGCAGGCTGAGCGCTTCGGCACGATCATTCATACAACGGATGTCACGGATGTTCAGTTGGATGGTGCGTTGAAGATTGTCACCGACGAGGAGGGTGGCCGGCACCGTGCCCGTGCGGTGATCTTGGCCATGGGTTCGGCGTACCGGGAGTTGGGTCTGCCGGATGAGAAGCGCCTGTCCGGGCATGGCGTGTCATGGTGTGCGACCTGCGATGGCGCGTTCTTCCGCGACCAGGACATAGCCGTGGTGGGTGGTGGTGATTCAGCAATGGAGGAAGCCACATTCCTGAGCCGCTTCGCACGATCCGTGACCGTGATCCACCGGCGCGATGAACTACGCGCAAGCCGGATTATGGCTGAGCGCGCCCAGGCCGACCCGAAGATCCACTTCGCCTGGAACAGTGAAGTCACGACGCTCCACGGCGACGCCAAGCTCACTGGTGTGACGTTGGCTGACACTCGCGACGGAAGTACGCGTGCATTGGACGTCACCGGGCTCTTCATCGCCGTGGGCCACGATCCACGCAACGAGCTGATCACCGACCAGGTGCACCTCGACGCCGAGGGATACGTATTGGTGCAAGGCCGGGGGACGTCAACAAACCTCCCCGGAGTTTTTGCCGCCGGGGACCTCGTCGATCACACGTACCGGCAAGCCATTACAGCGGCAGGCTCTGGCTGTGCGGCTGCCCTCGACGCGGAGCGCTACTTGGCCTCTCTTATTGACATTCCTGCCTCCAGCACGGACTCCCTCGACCATTCAGCACCCGTCGTCAGCGCCCTGCCGACCTCGGATGTCTCTTTGCCAGTCTCCTAGTTTTTCGCGTATTTGCATGTGCCACAACTGATTTCAGAACAGAAAGCGAGGCCATCCAGATGGCAACCAAGCAAACCGACGACAGCACCTTCACGACCGACGTCCTCGAGCACGATCAGCCCGTGCTCGTGGACTTCTGGGCACCGTGGTGCGGCCCGTGCAAGATGGTTGCCCCCGTCTTGGAGGAACTGTCCGAGGAGTACTCGGAAAAGTTGCGCATCGTGAAGTTGAACACCGACGAGAACCCACAGGTGACCGGTAAGTACGGCATCACCGGAATCCCGACGATGAACGTCTACGTCAACGGTGAGGTCGTGAAGACAATGGTTGGCGCTTTATCCAAGCCAAAACTGGTCCGTGAACTGGAGCCTTTCCTGGGCTAAGGCCTTGAGCGATGGCTGAAGTCAACTGTCACACAGTTACTCTCAGGTTATCCACAGATCTGTGGACAACCTGAGAGTAGGTGACTCATCAGGCCAGGCCTCCGAGAACGTTCGCTAGGGCTCAGCCGAGAAGATCGATAATTCGAGCGAGGTCCTCTTTCGAGGCAAACTCAACCGTGAGTTTGCCTTTGCGCTTCCCCATCGCGATCGACACCCGCGTATCGAGCCGGTCGGATACTGAGGCTGCCCACTGATCCATGTCAGGATCTGTCTCGCTCCGTCGACGCGGTGACCGAGGGGTCGTTCCAGAGTCAGCCCCCAGTACAACCATCTCCTCCACCGATCGTACGGACAGACCTTCGGCAACTATCCGCGCCGCGAGCCGTTCCATTGCCGCCGAGTCAGGCAGGCTCAACAACGCCCGAGCGTGACCGGCGCTGAGCACCCCACTGGCTACCCGTCGCTGCACTGGACCAGGTAACTTCAGCAGACGCACCGTGTTGCTGATCTGCGGCCGCGAACGACCGATCCGTTCTGCAAGCACGTCGTGGGTGCACTGGAAATCTTGCAGCAATTGCTGGTAGGCAGCGGCTTCTTCAAGTGGGTTCAACTGGCTGCGGTGGAGATTCTCAAGCAGCGCATCACGCAGCAGAGAATCATCAGTGGTATCTCGTATGATCGCCGGGATCGTCTGCAGCCCAGCCATTTTGCTGGCTCGCAAGCGGCGTTCACCCATCACCAGCTCATAAGATGCCCCAGCATATTCTCTCGATGCAGAGCTCGCCGCCTGGCCGTCGATACGACGGACCACCACAGGCTGGAGCACACCCACCGCCTGGATACTTGCCACCAACTCAGCCAGCTCATCGGCATCGAAATGCTGCCGCGGCTGCTGCGGGTTGGGGACAATCGACAGCACCTCGACCTCAGCGAAGTCGGCGCCGGGCACCGGCTGCAAGCTCGCAGCCGCGATTCCGTCGTCGCTGCCTATGGATGGCGCTATGATCTCCTCCGCGGCTTCGCCTGCAGCGACTTGGTCCTCGCAGGCTCGTACCTCCGGTGGCCGGGAGTTCCTTCGCTCGGTCTGTGGTGCGGAAAAGAAGACATCGGAGGGTCGGCCTTGGAGGGCAGGCTCGGTGGGTATCAGGGCTCCGAGCCCGCGACCCAAGCCGCGGCGGCGATCATTCACGAGATCTCAACACCTTCCGTTGGCGACGGTACCTTCTGTGAGGACAGTTCTAGCGCAACCTTGCGATAGGAGCGGGCGCCCGCGCTGGGAGGGTCATAGGTCATGATCGTCTCTCCGTGGCTCGGGGCCTCACTGATGCGCACGCTGCGGGGAATGACAGCCTTCATCACGAGTGCGCCGAAGTGCGTGCGCACTTCGCTGGCCACTTGATACGACAGCTTGGTCCGCGCGTCGTACATGGTCATCAGGATGGCGCACACACGCAGGTCGGGATTCAGGTGTTGGCTGATCATGCCGATGTTTCGCATGAGTTGCGAAAGGCCCTCCAAGGCGTAGTACTCGCATTGAATCGGGATGAGCACCTCTGCAGCGGCTGTCAGGGCGTTGACCGTCAAGAGGCCGAGACTGGGTGGGCAGTCAATCAGTACAAAGTCGAATTCTGCTGGGGGGCCGTGGATCTCGGCCGACGTGCCTGCTGATTCTAGACCTACGGCTGCGGACTCCTGAGCCTTGAAGATCCCGGCGTGGCCAACAGCATCCGCCAACCGGTACTCCCGCCGACTCAGATCGACCAACTCGATCTCCGCCCCAGCCACGTCGACGGTGGACGGTGCGCACCACACGGTGTCGAGCTTGTCGGCCGGTTGCAGAACAGAGCGCAGCGGTGCGCCCTCGGTCAATACTTCATACACGCCGGCGGCGCCCATCGCGTGGGGTAGACCCAGTGCCGTACTGGCATTTCCCTGTGGGTCCAGGTCAATCACCAGCACGGTGAATCCGGCTTCTCCCAGAGCCGCGGCGAGGTTCACCGTTGTGGTCGTCTTGCCGACCCCGCCCTTTTGATTGGCTACGGCTATCAGGCGGGTCGCGTGACGAGCCGGTGGCGCATCGATGTCACCGGCCATTGCTGTCGACCTGTCTAATGGTGCTGTTTCACGTGAAACGTCAGACGTCCTCATCGAGAGCGACTCTTGTTCGATCGATGCGCAGCGGTTTCAGCCGCTGATTGTTTGGACCGGACCACTTCGATGACGCGCACAGGGTGCTGGAGGAGATCCGTACCGAGTGAGTGAACCTGGGCTTGGCTGGCGCCCAAGCGTTCAATCTGGGGCTGCGTCTCCTCCAACTCCTCTTCCGCGGTTTGTCCTTTCAGCGCCAACAGCCGGCCTGAGGCTGGCAGCAAGGGCCAGGCCAGAGCCACCAGCCGGTCGAGTCGGGCGACCGCACGCGCAGTCACCACATCCGCTGTGATCCGGCCAACCATCGACTCCGCCCTTGCTTGGTGCACCGTCACATGAACCAAGCCGAGCTCGCCCACGGCCCGTTCCAGCCACACAGTTCGCCGCGCGAGCGGCTCGATGAGCGATATGCGCAGGTCAGGACGGGCAATCGCTAGAGCAAGTCCAGGGAGGCCTGCTCCACTGCCGATGTCGATCACTCGGGTGCGGTGTGGCAACAGCGATTCGATAATGGCGCAGTTGACCACATGTCTATCCCAAATTTTTGGAGCTTCGCGGGGCCCCAGCAAGCCGTGCTCGATGCCCGTTGTGGCCAGCAAATCAGCGTACTGCTGAGCAAGCGCCAATCGCTCTCCGAAGATCTCGGCGGCCACACGAGGCGGATGACCTGCGCCGTCCATGGAGCCCGTCTTTTCCCGTTTCACGTGAAACCACTCTATCCCGTGCGCTCAGTCAGGCTCGTCACGCAACGCTTGCCGGTATGAACGAGATCTTTGCAACGCGTTAGTCGGCGGGCATAACTACTACGAACCGTCGTGGTTCTTCGCCTTCTGAAGACGACTGCAAGCCTGAGCGCAGTACCTCGTCGTGGACGACCTTGCGCTCAAAGGCCGTCATCGGGTCCAAAGGCTGACGGTCCCCGTCCGCTTTGGCTCGGTCGACAGCCTTGCGCGCGACCCCGATCAGTTCTTGTCGACGGCCCTCACGGTGGCCTCCCACATCCAACATCAAGCGGCTACGGTCGCCCGTCTCGGCCTGCACAGCTAGCCGTGTGAGCTCTTGCAGCGCCTCCAACGCCGAGCCCTGCGGACCAATCAGTCGGCGCGGGACACTGCCTTCCTCTGAGTCGACGATCGATACGGCCGCACGATCACCGTCAACGTCCACCTCGAGGTCTCCATCGAGATCGGCAATATCCATCAGTGACTCCAAGAAATCTGCTGCCACTTCACCTTCCCGCTCCAGGTCAGCTTTCCGGCTCCGTACGGATGCTTCGGCCTCGGGGTCGGCTTCCGGCTCTCGTGCATCAGTTGCTCCTGCAGCTGCAGCAGTGGTTTCTGACCCTGCGCTTTCTGCCCCGGGCAGGCCACCTGCATCGGTCGCGATGGCATTGGCTTCGGAAGCGTCAGCTGCACTGGCAACTGGGACATCGGGCTCTGCAGAGGTCGGTTCGGTGCTCATACGTTCTCCTTCGAACAACGTCTCGTCGTGCGCCGAGACGCATGGGGTGTTGTTGGCACGCTGCTCTGCGCATGATCGACGCAGCGCCGCGCCAACCGGTCGCTAACGACCCTTTGGTCTATTGCTCTTACTCTTGCCTTTACTTTTTGCGCGCTTCTTACCCTGGGGTTGGTGTCGCTGACCGGTCACCTTTGCCGGCGCCTCTGCCTCAACCTCAGCCTCAGCACCTCGAACACTTCCCCCGAAGTTTTTAGGCAGTTTCCCCTTTGCAATACGGCGCTCTTCCATTGCCCTTTCAGCCGGTGACCCTGGTGCAGGCATTGCCCGGATAACGTAGAATTGCTGACCCATCGTCCACAAGTTCGTGGTCGTCCAATAAATCAGCACACCCAGCGGGAAGTTAACTCCAAACACCGCAAACATAATGGGCAACACGTAGATCAATATTTGCTGCTGGCGTGCCATCGGACCATTGAGTGCAGCCTCGGGCATATTCTTACGCATCAACTGGTGCGACGTGATGAATTGAGTGAAAGACATCAGCAAGATCAACACGATTGAAAGAATTTTGGCTGGCAGATCCCCGTCAGTGTGGAGGAACGACGAAGAGAGCCCCGCACCCAGGATCGTGGAGTCATTCATCTTGATCGCTAGTTCACGTGTGAAAAAGCCGATCGGCTCCTTGCGGCCTTCAGCGACGACGTCTAGGTCGTTCAACAGCCTGAAGAGCGCGAAGAAGAATGGCATCTGGAACAGAATTGGAAGGCATGACGAGAAGGGGTTTGTGCCGTGCTTCTTATAGAGACCAAAAGATTCTTCGGTCATCTGCTTACGCGATGCTTCGTCCTTTTTGCCCTTGTACTTTTTTTGGATCTTCATCAGCTCCGGCTGGAGCAACTGCATCCGGCGCTGGGAGCGGATCTGCCGGACGAACAACGGCATCAAGAGGATCCGTAAGACGATCACTAGACCCACGATCGACAACACCCACGTGGCCCCGCTGGTATCCGACATACCGAATGAGGTCAGCAATGCCTCGAAGCCGACCAGGATGGTCGAAACGAGCCACGTGAACGGGAACAGGATTGTGTCGAAGAAGCCCATGCGTCCTCAGATTCGGGGTGAGCTGTGCTCACCGGTCAACGATCGCGCCGGTGCGCGACGCGGGGGTACGTGGTCGACGCCACCGTGAGTCCACGGATGGCACCGCAGCAATCGAGTGCCCGCCAGCCAACTTCCCCGGATGGCGCCGTGCTCAGTCAGAGCGGTGACCGCGTATGCCGAGCACGATGGGTAGAACTTGCAGGTTGGACCCAACAGTGGGGAGATCAGGTATTGGTAGGCGACAACGATCCAAATCAGTGGCATCGCCACGATCCGCGCGCTCACAGTGCTCGCCGCAGGGCACGGTCGATGTCGGCAGAGAATTCCACGGACGACGCTGTAGCAGCTGCTGGCAGGGCGCGTACGACCACGTCGGTGCCTGGCGGCAGCTCACTGAGACGACCTGCCACGATGCCACGAAGCCTGCGCGTCACCCGATGTCGCACTACGGAGTTGCCCACTGCCTTCGAGACGATGAAGCCAGCCCGCGGTGGACGGGTCCGCCGCAGGGTCACAGCCTGCGACTCGGCCTCAGGGGTGGCATGTGGCACAGATGAACAATGCACCACCAGCCTGGGAGTGCTGACTCGGATGACCCCCCGGGCACGGCGGGACAGCACAGCGGTGAAGTCGCTCGCCGTCCTCAGTCGGTGTCGTTGGGGGAGCACAAGTGGGCCCGCAGTTGCTTAAGCCGTGACCTTCTCGCGGCCTTTGCGTCGACGTGCAGCCACGATTTTGCGGCCGGCACGCGTGCTCATCCGCAGCCTGAAGCCATGCACCTTGGAACGGCGTCGGGTGTTCGGCTGATATGTGCGCTTGCTCATGATGACTCCATTACGTGCAGTGACACGGGCCACCGCTACCTGCGGTGTGAAGACGAAGCGGTTGTATTGCCCTACCGTGCGCAGAGATGGGCACAGGCGCGACTAACCGACGTCGGGACGACTGATCCACGGTACGGGAGGGCAAACGCCAAGGTCAAACCTGCTCCGCCACTGAGGTCGGCTGCCTGATCTCAGACCTGGTAACGTCCGTTGCTTCGCGTTCTCTTTGTCCACCAGTTTGTACACAGCGTGTGGATAATGTGTGGACAATCGAGAGGGGTTACCGGATGGCTGGCGAGCCGATTGACTTTGGGGGTATCTGGTCCCAAGTCGTTCAGCACGTCGACACCTCGGGAATCGCTCCGCGTGATCGAGCCTTCTTGCGCCTGACTCGCTTCGTCGGATTGCTGGATTCGACTGCGTTACTGGCTGTTCCGTACGACCACACCAAAGAGACACTCGAGACCACATTGCGTGTACCCGTGATTGCCGCACTGACATCGGCGCTGGGTCAGGAGGTGCGACTGGCGGTGACCGTCGACAACGCACTGCGCCAGGAGGTCGAAGAAGAAGGCACCGCCGGCACTCTCCTGCCCGGCGGTGGCACTGGCGGGAACCGCGTCGAGTCACCGGCTGTTGATGTCTCCGATACGGCCCTCGATGCGCCCTTGCCTCGGTCCAACGCGCACGAACGAGGATCAGCGCAGCCATCTGTGGGAGTAGGTGCGGCCACCACAACCGATGGTGACTCTCGCCTGAATCCGAAGTACACGTTCGACACGTTTGTGTCTGGATCCTCCAATAGATTCGCCCATGCGGCCTCCTTAGCCGTGGCAGAAGCACCCGCCAGGGCATACAACCCCCTGTTTATCTATGGAGAATCTGGGCTCGGTAAGACCCACCTTTTGCATGCCATCGGACACTACGCGCGCAATCTATATCCGCAAACAAGAGTGCGCTACGTGAACTCTGAGGAATTCACCAACGACTTCATCAATAGCATTCGAGACGATAAAGCCGGAGCCTTCCAGCGTCGCTATCGAAATATTGACTTCCTCTTGATTGACGACATCCAGTTCCTGCAGGGTAAAGAACAAACCGTGGAGGAGTTCTTCCACACCTTCAACACCCTTCACAACAGCGAAAAACAGGTGGTCATCACCTCGGATCAGCCACCGAAGAAACTGTCCGGATTTGCCGAGCGCTTGCGGTCCCGATTCGAATGGGGACTGTTGACCGACGTCCAGCCACCCGATCTGGAGACGCGGATCGCCATCCTGCGCAAAAAAGCAGCACAGGAGCGGATCTCGACACCGCCCGAGGTGCTAGAGCTCATTGCCAGCAAAATCAGCACCAATATCCGAGAGCTCGAAGGAGCACTGATCCGAGTGACGGCCTTTGCCTCACTTTCTGGACAGGCTCCTAGCGCCGACTTAGCTGCATACGTCCTGAAAGACATCATTCCCAACGCAAACTCGGGCAGGATCACCGCCGCAACCATCTTGGCGGAAGTCTCGGCCTACTTCCATATCTCTATCGATGATCTGTGTGGTCCCTCACGCTCCCGGACGCTCGTCAACGCTCGCCAAGTCGCGATGTACCTCTGCCGCGAATTGACTGACTTGTCTTTGCCGAAAATCGGTCAGGAATTTGGCGGTCGCGACCACACCACCGTGATGCACGCTGAGCGCAAGATACGCCAGCTGATGGGCGAGCGTCGCTCGCTGTTCGATCAGATCACCGAACTGACCGGCCTGATCCGCAAGGCCGCCGCGCACTGACCTCCGGCTCGCGGCCCGCAGCCGCACCATCCACAAGGGTTATCCACAGTATCTGTGGATAGTCCTGTGGGTATTTCCCGACGTTTGCGCAGTTCACAGGCACGTCATCCCTCGTTCATGGTTCGCTGCCGTGCCTCGCGACAGACCGTCCACACCTATCGGTGGACAAGGTGGGTATGTCAGGACTCGCGCAGAGGAAGCGATGTGGATGACCAGATGGCGGATGTGGATGCTGGTCCGCCTTCCACAGAAGTCCGATCTCAATCCAGGCGGTGTGCACTGGCCATCCACATCGCAATACGGCACTTACGCAGCGACGATGTGCTGTTGTCCACAGCGTCCACACCACCGAATACGACGACTAGTCCCTCTCTATCCTCCTCGCTCATCCCACGCACATGGGCAGCAACCATGAACGGTGCAAAGGCCAACAACGCGTGAATCTGGCACAGTCGTTGGGGTTGGCGCTCTCGGAGCAGAGGGCTAATGTCGTCCGTGCACGTGCGGTGGCCCGAGGATGGGCCTCAAGAACTGAGGGAAAAGGGTCGGCTGAGTGAAGTTTCGGGTGGAACGCGACGTGCTTGCAGAGGCTGTTGCCTGGGTGGTCCGTGGTTTGAGCAGTCGGCCCCCGGTGCCTGTGCTCGCCGGCGTCCTGCTGGAAGCAGATCCGTCGGGCACGCTGACTCTGTCTGCCTTCGACTACGAGATCTCAGCGACCGTCAGGGTGACCGCCGATGTTGAGGCGGGTGGCAAATGCCTGGTACTCGGCAAGCTCTTGGCCGACATCTCCCGCAATTTGCCGGCTCAACCTGTGGTCTTCGCAGCAGAAGGGTCCAAACTGAATTTGGTGTGCGGCTCCAGCCGGTTCTCGCTCATTCAGATGCCGGTCGACGACTACCCCTCGCTGCCCACACCCGCTGCTGCCAGTGGCACGATCGCCGGCGATACCTTCACCCAAGCCGTGAGCCAAGTGGCGATCGCGGCTGACCGTGGCGACACCCTGCCCATCCTGACGGGCATCCGGGTCGAGATCGATGGCGAGAAGGTCACGATGCTCGCCACGGATCGTTACCGGCTCGCCATGCGTGAGTTCACTTGGTCTCCTGGCACGACGGACGCGTCCCACGTCGCTTTGATACCGGCTCGGACACTGTCCGAGACGTCCAAAGCGCTCGGAGCAGCCGGCTCCATCGAGCTCGCGTTGGGTGATGCTCAGGGTGGCACCGGCCTGATCGGGTTCGAGGCAGGATCCAGACGCGCCACGACGCGGCTCCTGGATGGCGAGTACCCAAAGGTGTCCTCCATTTTCCCCAACAGCGTGGATACCGTCGCCGTGATCGACACCCACGTGTTGATCGAGGCCGTCCGACGAGTCTCGTTGGTCGCCGAGCGAAATACACCCATCCGGCTGCGCCTTTCGCCCGATCAGTTGGCCATCGAGGCCGGCACCGGCGACGACGCGCAGGGAAGCGAGGCGATCGAGGCCACGCTGGATGGCCCAGACATCGAGATTGCCTTCAATCCGCAGTTCTTGCTGGATGGACTCGGAGCCCTCGGAGCCCCGTTCACGCGTATGGCATTCACCCAATCTTCACGCCCCGCGGTGCTCAGTGGGCAATCTGAGATCGACGGTGAGGCAGATGAGTCATACCGTTATGTCCTGATGCCGGTACGTTTCGCCGGCTAAGCGTTGAAACCGACTGTCCACCATTACAGCAAGGATCTGACATGCAGCTTGGAATGATCGGCCTGGGCAAAATGGGCGCCAACATGCGCGAGCGGCTACGGCGCGCTGATCACGAGGTCGTCGGCTATGACCTTGACGAGGACGTTCGGGACGTCAGCAGTATGGAAGAACTCGTCGAGGCCGTGGCTGCGCCGAGAACGATCTGGGTGATGGTCCCGCACGGTGAACCGACCGAGAGCACGTTGGAGAAGTTGGGTGAACTACTCGACGAGGGTGACTTGATTATCGAGGGCGGCAACTCACACTTCATCGAAGACGCCAAGCACGCCGAACAGCTCAGCGAAAAGGGCATCGGCTTTGTCGATTGCGGTGTCTCGGGAGGCATCTGGGGACTGGAGAATGGCTACGGCCTGATGTGTGGTGGGGACGAAAAGTACGTCGACATGGCCATGCCAATCTTCGACTCGCTGCGACCTGAGGGTCCGCGCGAGGAAGGATTCGTGCACGCTGGCGAGGCCGGTGCCGGCCACTACGCGAAGATGGTTCACAACGGCATCGAGTATGGGTTGATGCATGCCTACGCCGAGGGCTACGAGCTGTTGTTGGCCAAGGACATCGTTAAAGATGTCACTGGATGTTTCAACGCCTGGAGCCGCGGCACTGTTGTCCGTTCCTGGTTGCTGGACCTGCTGGTTGCGGCCCTGCAGGAAAAGCCTGAGCTCAAGGGCGTCGACGGGTACACCACGGACTCCGGTGAAGGACGTTGGTGCGTCCAGGAGGCGATCGAACACCAGGTGCCGATGCCGGTCATCAGCGCGTCGCTGTTTGCCCGATTCGTCTCTCGCCAGGAGAACTCTCCCTCGATGCAGATGGTCGCCGCGCTGCGGGGTCAGTTCGGTGGTCACGAAGTGCGGTTGTTGGATGACGCGGATGCAGCCAACGCCGGGCCGACCTCGGGCAGCGGGACTGCCTAGGACTGAGCACACACACGACCACCGGGTACGACTGGCCGGCGGGTGTGGGCATCCACCACAACTCATGGTGGATGCCGTGGGTGATGTTCGAGCCTGCGGAACCGTCATGATGACCTCGTGCGACTAAGTCATCTAGAGTTGCGGGATTTTCGCGGGTACGAGCATGCGAACGTTCCCCTCTCCACAGGGGTGACGGTCCTGCTCGGACGCAATGGTCAGGGCAAGACAAACATGGTCGAAGCGGCTGGCTATGTCGCCACGTTGGCCAGTCATCGTGTCGCCACGGACGCACCGCTGATTCGACACAACTGCACCCACGCGGTCCTGCGGGCGACAGTCGTGCGCGATGGGCACGATTCGCTGGTCGAGTTGGACATCGTTGCGGGTCGAGCCAATCGGGCACGACTCAACAGATCTGCCGTGTCGCGTCAGCGTGATGTGCTCGGGACACTGCGCACGGTCTTGTTCGCCCCCGAGGACCTCGCCCTCGTCAAGGGTGATCCAGCCGGACGACGAGCCTTCCTCGACGATCTTCTCGTCGCCCGACAGCCTCGATGGTCGGCGGTGCGCAGCGACTATGAGAAAGCACTCAAGCAACGCAACGCCGTCCTGCGCACTCTGCGATCAGACCGTGGTCGCGTAGGGCACACGCGACGTGCGCCGCCCCCCGCCCCTGGTGAATCGGCAGTTGCGACCCTGGACGTCTTTACCACCCACCTCGCGCAGATCGGCTCGGCGCTCACCTATGCACGGTTGCGGCTGCTGCACGACTTGCAGCCTTACCTTGAGCAGGCATACGCCGCGATCAGTGGCGGCGAAGTGACCGACACACAGCGCGCCTCGGCGCGCTACCAGTCATCGTTGTCCGAGGACTTCGCGGCCGAGATTCTCGGTGGCTCCGTTCCTTCGCAGGACAGACTGCGGGAAGCGATGATGGACTCTATGGATGCCAGGACGCTCGCCGAGCGAGAGCGTGGTGTCTGTCTTGTCGGACCACACCGAGATGATCTGCGCCTGGGTTTGGGCCCGATGCCCGCCAAGGGATATGCCAGCCACGGTGAATCCTGGTCGATCGCACTGGCCCTCAAGATTGCTTCGTTTCGGCTGCTGCAGCATGACCTCGGCACCGATCCGGTGTTGATCTTGGATGATGTCTTCGCCGAACTGGACGCCGGCAGGCGGCGCCGCCTCGCACAGTTGGTGACTGATTGCGAACAGGTCCTGATTACTGCAGCCGTCGCGGAGGACGTGCCTGATGACTTGGCTGTCGCGGACGTGTATGACGTGCATGCCCACTCGATCACCCGGCAGTCGCAACACTCCTTGGACCACGCTCAGCCTGAGCCGACTGCAGCCTCCCGTGATGACGTGCCGTCATGAACGCACCCTCTGATTCTGATGATGTTCCGCAAGAACAGCATTCACCGCCAGGTGCCGCCGAGGGTGAAGATCTGGAAGCCGCATACGGTGCGCTTGCCCGGGCTCGCGCGAACGCGGTGGCTCGCGGATATCGGCCGGGCCGTGCTGGCCGCCGGTCCTCGCCACGGGCCGGAGCGACCAGACGTCGTGGTCTTGCAGAAGAGGTGGAGGTGACGTCTGAGCCCAGTGTCCTGGCCGACGAAGTGGATCGCCTGGTTGCCTCTCGCGGGTGGGTCAGCGACGTAGAAGTCGGTGCCGTGGTCGGACGGTGGCCAACCATCGTCGGTGATCAGGTTGCGGCACACGTAGAACCCATCAGTTTTGCCGGCACAGTACTGACGGTGCGCGCTGACTCCACTGCCTGGGCTACCCAACTCAAGCTGCTGTCGCACTCGATTCTGGGTCGCATTGAGACGGAGATCGGGGAAGGGCTGGTCACCGAACTCGTGGTGCACGGGCCCTCGGGTCCCACATGGCGCAAAGGGCCTCTTCGCGCTCGTGGCC
>JBATUU010000255.1:0-1659 GCA_049671385.1 Ornithinimicrobium sp.
CGAAGCTTGGCAGCTGAAACTGCTGTGAGCTAGTCGAAAGGGGCTGCGACGGGGGGAGAGCGGCAACCAAGGTTCCGCTTCAACGAGCGGCTCGATGTCATCGCGCGGACAAGCACAGCACTGCACTACGCGACAAGCGACCATTTCCCGGTCGAGGCGGGGGCGAGTGTCCTAACGCAGGGCGGTCTCGAGCCTCCGCTGCGACCGGTTACGATAGATAGCGATATGTCGCTAAATGAGCGGAAGGACGGCCAATGAACACGCACTCGACAAGGAACACAGAGTCCACCATGGGCAGGCAGGGCTTCAGGCCCTTGGCGGGCATGGCTCAGCAACTGCAAGGGATGATGTCGCAACCTGCCCCACGCGCTCGCCGCGGGGACATCCGGATGGGGATCTTGCGGCTGCTCTCCGAAGAGCCGATGCACGGATACCAGATCATCAATGAGCTCGCTGAGCGTAGTGCTGGCACGTGGAGCCCATCGGCAGGCTCGGTGTATCCAACGCTGCAGCTGCTCGCCGATGAGGGCCTGGTCACCGCTGAGCCGGCAGGCGGCAAGAAGGTGTACGAGCTGACGGAGGCCGGGGTCAGCGCTGCAGAGAAAATTGCTGGTCAGCGTGCCCCGTGGGACGAGTCGGCCGACATGGCCGGCGGTGGCACGGGATATCAGCAGGCTGCAAGTCGGCTGTTTCAGGCGGTGTTCCAAGTAGGCACAACAGGGTCGGTGCGGCAGATGTCTGCGGCGGTCGATATCCTCAACGACACGCGCAAGCGGCTCTACGGCCTCCTCGCTGAGGACTGACCACTCCCTACCCAGCCGCCACCCACAGCGCCCGGAGGATAGATGAGGGCCCGGGATCTGCGTGTGCGCTACTGGCGCATTGTCTTCTTCTTCGCGCGCGTCACGGCATCGTTCATCTGGTGGGAGATCGTCCTTCGGCGCTTTGGCTTGAGTCGCTGGGCAGCCCGCAACCGGGGGGAGCGAAGCCGCCGTGCAGCTGTCCGATTCCGCAGGCTGGCGGTGTCGATGGGCGGGCTGATGATCAAGGTCGGCCAGTTCCTGTCCGCCCGGCTCGATGTGCTACCGCGCGAGATCACGGCAGAGCTCTCTGGCTTGCAGGACGAGGTCCCGCCCGAGGACTTCCAGGACATCACGCACGTAGCCGCCACAAATTTGGCCCAACCCTTAGACGACTGTTTCGCCTGGGTCGACAAGCAGCCCCTGGCAGCGGCCTCGCTGGGGCAGGTGCACCGCGGGCGGCTGCACCCACAGGACGCGATCGAGCAGGGCTTCGCCGACATCGTCGTTAAAGTGCAACGCCCACACATCCAGGAGATCGTCGAAGTCGACCTCGCGGCGCTGCGCAGGGTCGGCGGCTGGATGGAGCGTTACCGCCCCATCCGTGAACGAGCGGATATGCCGGCCCTGATCGAAGAGTTTGCGACCACCACCCTGCAAGAGGTCGACTACCTCGCCGAAGCAGCGAACGCGGAGACCTTTGCCAGCAACTTCGCGACCGATCCTCGGGTCAGCGTGCCGACAGTCCTGTGGGAACTCAGCGGACGACGAGTCATCACGTTGGAGGATGTCTCCTCCATCAAACTCGCAGACGGTGAGGCCATGACGGCCGCCGGTATCGACCGCGCCGAAGTCGCCC
>JBATUU010000256.1:0-2910 GCA_049671385.1 Ornithinimicrobium sp.
TTCAGCGAGGGCATCGGCTTCGACGGCAGCGCTATCGAGGGCTTCACCCGCGTCTACGAAGCCGACATGGTCGTGCAACCAGACGCCAGCACGTTCCAAGTGCTGCCCTGGCGAGGCGACAATCCCGGCACGGCGCGGATGTTCGCCGATATCCGGATGCCGGACGGCACCCCGGCCCCCACCGACTCCCGGCAGGTGCTGCGTCGCACATTGGACAAGGCCGCCGAGGAGGGTTTCACCTTTTACACCCACCCCGAGATCGAGTTCTATCTGTTCCGGGAGCCCTACGAGCCCGGCAAACCGCCGGTCCCGGTGGACAACGCCGGCTATTTCGATCACGTGGCACGCGGCGACGGACACGACTTTCGCCGCTCGGCGATCACCATGCTGGAGCAGATGGGGATCTCCGTGGAGTTCAGCCACCACGAGGGCGGCCCCGGCCAAAACGAGATCGACCTGCGCTACGCCGACGGGTTGTCGATGGCCGACAACATCATGACGTTTCGCGCTGTGGTCCGCGAGGTTGCGCTCCAAAACGGCGCGCTGGCCAGCTTCATGCCCAAGCCACTGGCCGAGCATCCCGGCTCAGGCATGCATACTCACATCTCACTCTTCGAAGGGGACAACAACGCGTTCTACGAGCCGTCGGCTGACTACGAGTTGTCATTGACCGGGCGACGCTTCACCGCGGGGGTCCTGCGACACGCCCGGGAAATCTGCGCCGTCACAAACCAGTGGGTCAACTCCTACAAGCGCATCTGGGGTGGCGGTGAGGCCCCGGCGTATGTCTGTTGGGGGCACAACAACCGCAGCGCGCTGGTCCGGGTGCCGATGTATTCAATCGGCAAGGGACACTCGCGCCGGGTCGAGATCCGCTCTATCGACTCGGCATGCAACCCCTATCTCACGTATGCCGTGGTGCTGGCGGCCGGTCTCAAGGGCATCCGTGAGGAGTACGACCTACCGGATGAGGCCGAAGACGACGTCTGGAGTCTGACGGACGGGGAACGCCGCGCCATGGGCATCGACCCGTTACCGCAATCTCTCGGTGAAGCGGTGGCGATCATGGAGGAAAGCGAGCTGCTGGTTGAGGTGCTGGGGGAGCAGGTCTTCGACTTCTTCCTGCGCAATAAGTGGCAAGAGTGGGCCGATTATCGATCGCAGGTGACTTCCTTCGAGCTGGATCGATATCTGGTGCGCTTGTGAGTTCGCGCGTCGACATCCCATCCGCTGGTCTGGCGCGGGCCGGGTTCGTCAACACCGAGACGTCTGCGCGGGTGATCGCCGACATCGTCGCCAGTTTGCCTCGCGAGCTCGACACCGATCGGCTGATCGCCGACCTCAGCGCCGTTGCGGATCCGGACGAAGCCGCCCTGGCCCTGATCCGGATCCTCGAGAGCAACGCCGAGGCTGCGAAATCGTTGGCTCAACCCGGCACCGGCCGCGACCGGGTACTTCGCGTGATCGGTGCCTCTTCGGCGCTCGCCGATGACTTGGTCAAGCACCCCGATCACGTTGCGGTCGCGATGCAGTCCAAACCCAGCAACCCCGGCGCTGTGGTCGAAGCGGTCCGTGAACTCTCCGGGCGCGAGGGCGCCGAGGAGCTCCGGGTGGCCTACCGGCGTGAGCTGGTGCGTATCGCTGCTGAAGACCTGAGCGCGCCTAATCCACTGCAGATCCTGCCGGAGGTTGCTGCGGCATTGGCCGACCTTGCGGCTTCAGCGATTCAGGCAGCTTTGTTATTGGCCCGCAAAGCAGTCGCAGACAGTGACCTCGCGCGAGTAACCGTGATCGGAATGGGCAAATGCGGTGGGCGGGAGCTGAACTACATCTCGGACGTGGATGTGATCTTCCTTGCCGCGCCCGCCGACGACGCCGATGAGCAGGCCGCGCTCAAGGCGGCTACGGCGGTGGCCAGTGCCGTCATGCGGATCTGTGGTGAGGCTACGGCTGAGGGCTCGTTGTGGCCCGTCGACGCGGCGCTGCGACCGGAGGGCAAGAACGGGCCGCTGGTGCGCTCGTTGGCCTCGCATCGGGAGTACTACACGCGGTGGGCGAAGAGTTGGGAGTTCCAGGCGCTGCTGAAGGCTCGCGTCATTGCTGGCGATGAGGAGGTAGGCCAGCAATGGCTCGACATCGTGCGTCCCCTGGTGTGGGATGCCGGCAGCCGCGAAGGCTTTGTCGATGATGTGCGTGCGATGCGGCGCCGGGTCGAGCGCAATGTGCGCACGGCCAACGCCGACCGCCAAATAAAACTCGGACCCGGTGGCTTGCGGGACATCGAGTTCAGCGTCCAGTTGTTGCAGATGGTGCACGGCCGCGGTGATCCAGAGCTCCACTCCGGCAGCACCTTGGAGGCGCTGCGCACTTTGCGCGACGGTGGGTATGTCGGACGCGATGACGCCGCCGAGTTGGACCGGGCATACCGGCTGTTGCGGTCATTGGAACACCGGATCCAACTGCACAAACTCCGTCGCAGTCACACCATGCCGACGCAGGAGGCTGCCCTGCGCCGACTGGGGCGTTCGCTGGGAGAGCGCCAAGAGGCCGAGCAGGGCATCGTGCAACGCTGGCGAGCAGAGCAACGAGAAGTGCGCCGCCTGCACGAGCGGCTCTTCTATCGGCCGCTGCTCAGCGCCGTGGCCAAACTCAGCTCAGATCATGTGCGGCTGTCCCCGGCGGCAGCGCGGGATCGACTCTCCGCTTTGGGCTATCGCGACCCTGCCGGCGCGATGCGTCACCTCGAGGCGCTGACCGGTGGAGTGAGTCGGCGGGCCACGATCCAGCGCACGCTCCTGCCGGTGATGTTGAGCTGGTTCGCCGAAGGTGCCGATCCCGACGCTGGACTGCTCGCGTTCCGTCAGATCAGCGAACGCCTCGGCACGACCCACTGGTATCTGGCGATGCTGC
>JBATUU010000257.1:0-2420 GCA_049671385.1 Ornithinimicrobium sp.
TCCTGAAGTCATCTGGGCGGCTTAGCGGGTTTTCATCACCGTGTCTCGCGAAGCTGCACACGTGTGCCGGTCCACTGCCCAGTCGGACGTGCAGGTAGTCCAGGTCGGTCCGCCGTCGTTCCCACAACCGATGTCGATCGCGCACCAATGAGGCCAAAGCAGCGGTATGCGGTTGCGCCTGCCGCAACCCCTTCAGATGTGCTTCTTCGGCCTCTCGCAATGCGGCCCGGGTCCGTTCGAGATAGGCCAGGTAGGCCTCGCGCCCACTGCGCCGGGCCCGAGTGGCTTTGCCACGCTGGCTGCAGACCATGACGATCGAGGCGAGCACGGTCAGCATCATCATCAGCGCGCCGACGGCGGCAAGACTCGACCCACGGAAAATGATCATGACCGTCATCGACGCTCCGGCACCGACCAGCGGTATCAGCATCAACAGTCCACCCCAGCCTGCTCCTGTCTCGCCCAGCGCGGGTGGGCGTTCGACCTCGACCGTCGTAGGCTCTGGCGCTCGGGGGGTGCGTCGAGCAGCACGGTGAACTATCTGGACAGTCATCGCGGCTTGACTCCCGTGGTGTCATGGCCGCCCCGAGTGTTGTCAGCGCCGTTCTCGCCGCTGTTGCTGTTGCTCATCACGGCGCTGGCCTCGATAACCACTGAGGCGACGCATGTCAGCGCGATCGAGGTGCTCGGCGCCAACAACTCAAGCCGGATCTGCGCCGCACCAGCCAGGTGGCGGTCATACGGGACGAAAAAGACGTCACCGGCTGAAGCGCTGGGCACCTCACGCGCCAACGAGTTGCGAGTGGTTCCCGAGCCTGCGACGCGCTCCATGAAGACGACCAGAGTCGAATCCCCTCCAATGCCGACGTGCCGCAGCCCGGTCAGACAGGCCCGTACCGCCGCCGCTCCACGCACTGTGTTCTCACCCGCGATGACCGTGGCGTTGGACCGTGAATATTCACCGGCAGCGCTCGGGTTCCCGGTTGTGCTGTGTGCTCGATCGGTGTCCACGAACGTCACTGCCGCCCGCCGTTGGATCTCGTCGAGAGCTCGCATACCGCCGTGCGGCGTAGCGGGACTGAAGACATGCAGGCCCGGTCTGCGCCAAGTGCTCGCTTCGCGGCGCCGGGACCCACCGGCGAGATGGCGGTCAGCGGTGCCAACGCTCATCTCAGGAGCCGCCGTCAGTCGCGTCAGCAGGCCTCCGTGGGCATCGGAGTCATCGACCAGGGCCACCGGGTCCTTACGGTAGGTGGCAGCCAGGCTCGCCAAGGACAGCGCCAGGGTGGTCGCTCCCGCTCCCCCATGCGCCCCAACAACCACGATTCGACGACCACTGGCCACAGGAGCGGCAACCCTGGTGATCGCCTCCGTGAGCTGAGCCGCTCGGTCGTCCGGTGCCAGCACGGCTCTCGCAACAGCCCACCACCGCCGACCAAGGTTATGTGCCGGCCGTGCCGACAACTGGCGGTGCAGGCTTCGCGGTCGCTGCGCCCAGGGGGTGAACGGGTCGAGCGCACGATATCCCGGCTCCAGGCTGAGGGGCTGAGGCACCTGCTCGGTCCAACCTTGGGGGGGCTGCGTTGTCGCCATCAAAAGGCCGAGATCAAGTCGTCGTAGGCACCGAAGAATCCCACCAGGATCGGCACGGTCGCGAGCACGGCCATCACTTCAAGGCGGCGAATGCATCGCCGTCCGACCGCAGCCACCAACGCGCTGGCCTGCACTCGATACCCGGCCATAGCCAGCGCTCCAAACACCATGATCCCGATCCCTGGCCACGGTGGTGACGGGTCGCGCACGGTGATCCACGCGAGCGACCATGCAGCGATCCCGATCAGCGCTGCGGACAGGATAAGAGCTCGATGCACGGTCAACGGGAAGTGCACCATCCGGCACATCCAGATCACGAGCAGCACGGCGAACAGGGCAGTTGCCCAGCGATTCGTCGCTGAGGTGAGCGCCAAAGCCGACGCAAACAGCGACCACAGCAGACAGTTGCTGGCTATTGCTGCGGTGAGTGTGCGTCCAGCTTCCATCAGACAGTCAAGGGCCTCCGGTCGCCGCAACGTGTCCCCAGCCTGTACCCGACCATCCATGGTGAAGGCACCCGACACGGCGAGCGCCCACTGCGGCGCGAGACCGCTGGCGATCACGCTGATGGCCAGGCCAACCGCGGCGATGGCGGCGACATCTGTGGCGATGACCCAGGTCAAACCGACAAGCGAGCCAATGCTCGCCAGGAGAGCGGCAGCCATCAGGGCCGCTCGCCACCGATCGGCACACACGCCCACCACCAGGGTGTGGGCTATCGCAACGAGGAACGCCAGCGCGGCGCGTTGCGGGGCTGCCGCATCGACCATGGCCACGGTGCCCGCGGCACACAGCGTGGCAACGACAGCCAGAGCGATCCATAGAGG
>JBATUU010000258.1:0-3653 GCA_049671385.1 Ornithinimicrobium sp.
TCGGCCCGCGGGTGACCATCAACCGGATATGGACGCCGTCGCTCATCTTGTTGGCCGCCAACGTCTCGTAGAGCACCGCCGTGACCTCATCGCGGGTGAGCCCGATGTCGAGCATGAGCGCGGTCGCGCCTTGCCAGAGCCGGTCGAGATGCTGCTCGATGAAGACTGGCTGGCCCTGGTGCACTCGGATGCCTTCCCAGACACCGTCGCCCAACACGAACCCGGCGTCGAACACGGACACCACGGCCTGGGCGCGAGGCAACAGTTCGCCGTTGACCCAGATCAAGACCTCGTCGTTGCGCCTGTCATCGGCATAACTGTGGGTTCCCTGCGCCACGTGCTTCTCCCTTCAATTCTGCAAAACACTAGCGACGGGGGCGGGCTGGGGGTAGCGCGAGGGCCACGGCGACGCGCTGCTGTGAGCAGCACTGCCGACAGCAGCATCGGGTGGTGTGATCATCGGGCCCCGGTGATGCTTGGCTCATGAGCACCGAAACTCTCGATCCGGCTCAGCGTCTGGACGAAGACCTCTATCGCAGACTGTTGGACCACCGCACCCTTGTCCTGGGCGATGCCCTGGAGCAGCGAAATGCCAACCGGTTGTGCCATGCGCTCCTGTTGCTCGCCGCCGAGGACCCAGATGAAGACATACGACTACTGATCAACTCTCCGGGCGGCTCGGTGCCCGGGATGCTGGCTATCCGGGATTGTGTCCGCGCTGTGGCCTGCGATGTGAGCACGGTCAATCTGGGTATGGCCTACAGCGCCGGGCAGTTTCTGTTGAGTGCGGGGACGCGTGGCAAGCGATACGCGCTGCCGCATTCGAAGGTGTTGCTGCACCAGGGCTCAGCTGGCATCGGTGGAAGCGCTATGGACATCGCGATTCAGGCCGATGACCTGAGGAACACCCGCGACAAGGTGCTCGGCTTGATCGCCGACGACACCGGCCAAAGCGTCGAGACGATTGAGCAGGACTCACGACGCGATCGATGGTTCAGCGCGAGCGAGGCCTTGGACTATGGCTTTATCGATGCAGTGATCACCTCCGCCGAGCAGATGCTGCCCGGTCGTCGCCACCCGGTCGGACTGGGAGGTGACCGATGAGCTCCTACCCCATTCCGTATGTCACCACGCGCACGCAGCAAGGTGAGCGGACCGTTGACATCTACAGCCGGCTGCTGGCGGACAGGGTGATCTACGTCGGAACGGCCATCGACGACGGTGTGGCGAACGTCGTGATCGCGCAACTGCTGCACCTGGAGTCGGACAACCCAGACCTGCCGATCACGCTTCACATCAACTCACCCGGTGGCTCGATCGCAGCGATGCTGGCGATCTATGACGCGATGGCTTTCGTGCGCCCACGCATTGAGACCACCTGTGTGGGTCAAGCAGTCTCGGTGGCAGCTGTCCTGCTAGCCGGCGGCACACGTGGCTATCGGACCATCCTGCCGCACGGGCGGGTCGTGCTTCACGCACCGGTCGCGGAGGGCAGAGGTGCGATTCCTGACCTGATCCTCGAGGCAGAGGAGGTCGAGCGAGTGCGGACGATGCTCGAGGACATTCTGGCCGAGCACACGCAAAAGTCCTCGGTCCAGATCCGCACTGACACCGATCGCGATCTGATCCTGACGGCGCAAGGAGCAGTCGAATACGGAGTGGTCGACGCCGTCGTGAAGTCTCGGTCGGCCGCTGTGGCGATGGCCTCGGACCAGCCCTAAGCGGCCGAACCGAGCGGGCCAGTCCTAGATGACCAAACAGAGGAGGCGAGTCCTAGATGGCCGAAGGGGCGGGCCATTCCTAGGCGGCCAAACAGAGCGGGCCGTGCGCAGTCGAGGTCGACCGGAGCCGCTGGCTGGCCCTCGCCGCGATGTCGGCCACGGACAGATCAAGGGATCCGGCAACGGCTGACAGCACTTCGGACGAGGGGTCTTTGACGCCGCGCTCTACCTCGGACAGGTACTGCGGGGAGATCCCAGCCTTGTCGGCGGTGTCCGTGATCCGCATCGAACGTCGGTGTCGCTCAGCGCGCAGTTCCTCGCCGACCGCCACTCGCCACAGCGGCTCCGGTGCGCGGGTGCGACGTGGGCGTCGCAGCGGGATGACGTTGTCCATGGTCTCGACTCTACCCGCCTCCCCGGTAGGTAGGCGTGCTGCAGCCCGGGGATGAGTGAAGGCAGTTGACAGCGACGGGATGTCAGTGCACCACCATGACGGGCGACTGCGTGCGGTGGAGCACCGATCGAGCAGTGGACCCGAGGATGGTGCCAAGCAGAGAACCGTGCCCCCGAGAACCCAACACGATCAACGAGGCCTGAGCAGATGTCTGGAGCAGGCCGTCATCGGGACGGATCTCGCGGACAGAGCCGACAACATCGAGCTGTGGATGGGTCTGGCGGATCCTCTGGATCGCTGCCTCATTTGTCGCTTCGGCCTGCTGATGCAGGTCCTTCAAACACTCCGCGACGTTGCTGTAGCCCAGGGGCGGACGATCCCAAGGGTCCGGTGCGGGGGGCACCCATGTCGTCACCACGATGAGCGGTGCCGCACAGTTCGCAGCAAGGTGGGCGGCAGCCTCCACCGCACGTTCTGAGCCGACCGACCCATCGCTACCGACCACGATCGGTCGATCCTGATCGGGCAACGGGGCATGCTCGCCGCGCACCACAACGACCGGGCATCGCGCGTGTCCACTGACGGCATAGGCCGTCGAGCCCAACATCACTGCGCCGAACCGGCCGCGCCCGTGGCTGCCGACCACGATGAACGACGCGGAGGCCGACGCCTCGTCGAGGGCCAATGTGGGACCCAACAGTGAGGTGCTGGTGTCGACGGACAGGTCGGGGTGCCGGGCGAGCAGGCGTCGGAGACCATCCGTGGCGATCTGCTCGGCATAGTCCTGTTCGGTTGCGGCGCTGATCTGGCCGTAAGCCAGGCCCTGGGCGCGCACCAGCGTCGCAGCTGAATGCAGCACCCGCACGGGCGAACCGAGTGCATGAGCGAAGTTTCCCGCCCACTCCAGGGCGATCGCTGCGCAGTCCGAGGCGTCGTAGCCGACAACGATGGGACGTTCGCTAGCTGAGGGGTCCATGGCTCTCCTTCGGCTCAGAGTGTGTGCGTGAGGCATCGCCACCGTGCCTGACGGTGAATCGGCGTCCGCTGATCTCGCGGGCTGTGATCCGCACGACCCGGGGCTTAGCTCCGGGCTGCTGCGGCATCAGCGGGAGCGCGAGTGAGTCCAGGATGTCGTCGATGTGACGCTTCTCGGTTGCCATCCCGCGCAGGACCACGCTCCAGGCCTGCGAGGTGTCCGCATCGAATCCATCGCTTTGGAACGCCACGTCATGGTGCAAGGTCGCTCTGAAGAGCAGACCCGCGTGAGTGCGATAGACCACAGCGCCGTGGTCGACCACGTGGTTCACCGGAAAAATGTCGGGGATGTCGTCGCGGATCACCGCCACGCGGCCGATCGTGCTCGTGCGCAGGAGCCGCCAACATTCGGACGGGCTCAGGTGCTCGATAGTCTCAGGTGACACCGATGCTGCGGACTGCTGCGCCTGGCTCATCTTCGTCATGTTTCCCGGTGTGGTGGACATCGACCAGGGCCGAAGGTCCCGGCTTTTTGCTCCTCAGCCTGTCCTGGGATCAGGTCG
>JBATUU010000259.1:0-14666 GCA_049671385.1 Ornithinimicrobium sp.
CCGGTGGGAGGTCCAACTGCTCGATGCTTGTCATCCTCATCAGGACGTAGAGTAGAACTTTCTCACCGCCATACCCAGGAGAGCGCCGTGCCGACCCTGTCCACCAGGCACGCTCGCCTCTCCTACGACATCACCGGTGAAGGACCCCTCGCCGTCCAGCTGCACGGACTCACCTCCAGCCGCGCGCGGGACGCACTGCTCGGGTTGGACTTGTGTCGGTGCCTCCGGTCCTGCCGTGTCCTGCGATATGACGCTCGTGGACACGGCCATTCCACGGGACGGCGAATCTCCAGCGACTATGGCTGGCCTGCTCTTGCCGCTGACGTCCTTGCACTACTGGATCACGAAGCTCCGGGACAGCTAGCGCACGGCGTGGGCCAGTCGATGGGCAGCGCCACGTTGCTGCACGCCGCCATAGCGGCCCCTGACCGATTCTCGACCTTGGTCCTGGGGATACCGCCGACCGCCTGGTCATCACGCGCACCCCAGCGGACGGCGTACCGGCACAGCGCGGATCTGATCGAACGCAGCGGACTGGACCAGTTCATGGACCGGGCCCACAGAGCACCCCGTCCCCCTGCTGTGTGCCCTGATGCTCCGGTCACGGCGCCGGATGTTGCTCCATCGCTGCTGCCCACCGTCTTCCGCGGGGCGGCCGACACCGATCTGCCGTCCCCCGAAGACATCTGCACCATAGCGGCGCCGACCCTGCTGCTGAGTTGGGTGAACGATCCGGCCCACCCGGAGAGCAGTGCACAACATTTGCATGAGTTGCTCCCGAACAGCCACCTGGTGGTGGCACGCACACCGAAAGACGTCGCCCGATGGCCCGGGCTTGTCGCCGAACACCTGGCCGCTCGGCCAGCAGTGAACTGAGCGTCCTGGCGCCGTTCAGAAGCCGGGGAAGGTGATCACGTCCGAGGCAGCCGGTGCCTGCAACTGCAGTTCCTGGCCCCAGTCGTCCAGCGTGATGGTGATCTGGGAGTCTTCACTGGCGATCACCATCTTGGCGATCAGATCGTCATCGCCAACCCAGATGCCGTAGGTGCCGGCGCTCGCAAGATCCAGGTCGAGACCGAACTCGGAGCCCACCTCCGGACCGGCGGTTTCGCCCAGTTCGTCGAGAACCTTCTGCGGGTCGAGTTGCAGCTCGTAGTGGTCGGTTTCCTCGCCGTTGATCTCCTCGGTGCCCACGAAGGTCACCTCTTGAGCGCTGGAATCCCAGGTTTGCATTAGCGAGTCCAGGTCCAGGGTGTTCTTCAGGTCTTGTGCGCCCATGCTCTCGATATCTTCGGCCGGGACCTCGAAGTACTTGCCTTCGGGGGTCAGACCCGGGATGGTGACGTACGCCGAGCCGGATACGAGCAACAAATCAACCACCCCCATCGGAGGTAGATCCAGGCTCACATCCAGTGCGGGTGAATCTGCAGTGAGATCAACTGCACCGCTGACCCCGAGGTCCTCACCGTCAGCAGGCGCCAGGATTGCGAAGTCAAAGGAGCTCAAGGTCTCCGCGCCCGGCGAGGACAGACGCTTGAGTAGTTCGTCGGGCTCGGCTTCGTCGCCGGGCTCAAGGTTCGCGAACTCGCCACTGACCGCGGTTTGACCTTCGACTTCGACAGCGGGCTCATCGACACCGCAAGCGCTGAGCCCGAGCGCGACAGCGAAGCCACCGGCCACAACTGCGGCTACGGATGGGCGACCGGCCTGAGATCGTGCCATGATGTGCTCCTGTCCTTGGGTGGCTCTCGCGTGCGGGCCGCTGTGAGGGAATTTGTGATGGCAACAACGGGCTGTGGTGTCATAGTCCCACTCTGTAATGACGTCTGCACCCCTATCGAGGTTCCCTTTGAGCGGCAACATCACCTTCCGGCATGACAACACCGCGGTCTTGTCGATCACTGCAGTCGACGCTCCGGTCGTGAAGACCTCGGCAGAATTCGATGCCATCATCGGCGACGCCTACACGCGCAATGGCTTGCGCCCAGGCATGCTGGCTCAGCTCGCCGGGATCGTCGAGCGACGTTGGTGGCCGGTCGGAACCAGCTTTGTCGATGGTGCAGTCGAGGCCGGCGCGAAGGCCATTGCGGAGTCCGGTGTGGACCCGGCCCGGATTGGCATGATGATCAACACCTCCGTCAGCCGGGAGCACCTGGAGCCATCGGTCGCCGTCGGCATTCATCACCAACTCGGCCTGCCGTCCAGTTGCCTCAACTTTGACCTGGCGAACGCCTGCTTGGGCTTTGTGAACGGTATGCAGTTGGCGGCCACCATGATCGACGCTGGCCAGATCGACTACGCCCTCATCGTGGACGGCGAGGGTTCCCGCACGCCACAAGAGAACACCCTGCGCCGTCTCTCAGCGCCGGAGACGACGGCCGAGGACATCCAACGCGAGTTCGCCACCTTGACCCTGGGGTCCGGCGCTGCCGCGATGGTCCTGGGGCGGGCCAGTGAGCACCCGGGCGCACATCGTGTCGTGGGTGGAGCCTCCCGAGCGGCCACCCAGCACCACGACCTGTGCGTCGGTGATTTCGACAAGATGCGCACCGACACCAGCGGCCTGCTGCTCGCGGGCCTCGGGCTTGCCAACGACCTGTGGGTCGACGCCAAAGCCGACTTCGACTGGTCCGATATGGATTGCTATGTCATCCACCAGGTCTCACAGGTGCATACCTCCAAAACAGCCGAGACCCTCGGTCTGCCCAAGGACCGCATCCCGCTCACCTTCCCAACCCTGGGCAATGTCGGCCCGGCGGCCGTCGCGATCACCTTGGCCAAAGAGGTGGAGAACCTTGAGCCCGGTGACCGGGTGCTGATGATGGGCATCGGGTCTGGTCTGAACATGACCTGCCTCGAACTGGCCTGGTGATCCCCGCCGACCTGCCCGGTCTGGACCCGGCCTGGTCGAGGTGGGTCACTGCCACCGGCACCGATGGCCAGTCGCGTCAGTGGCACGTGTTGGACACCCACGCCGCCACCGCCGCTGCCGCCCCCGGGTCGGGTCAGGACGTTTCGCACGGTCGCGGCGTGGACGCTTCAGGGGGGGAGCCCGCCGGAACGGTGCTCTGCGTGCACGGCAACCCGACCTGGTCATACCTCTGGCGCCGCGTTCTCGCGGGGGCCCCTCGCGGTTGGCGCGTGGTGGCGGTCGACCAGTTGGGCATGGGCTACTCCGAGCGCCCCGAAGGACCCCGCCGACTGTCTGAGCGGGTCGATGACCTGAGCGCGCTGACCGAGGCGATGGGACTCAGGGGTCCCATCGTCGTGCTTGCCCACGACTGGGGTGGGCCGATCTCGATGGGCTGGACGCTGCGACATGCCGAGCAGGTGGCAGCCGTGGTACTGACCAACACAGCGGTCTATCAAGACGAAGCGCTCCCCCGACCCATGGCGATCACCGCTACCCGTTCCCGTCCGGCCTTGCGGACGCTGACCTCACGCACCCCTGCTTTTGTCGCAGCGACCACTGCTCTGTCGCGGCCATCGCTGCCCAAAGATGTCCGCACGGCATTCGCTGCGCCCTACAAAGGAGCCGGTCGACGCCGCGCCGTGCAGGACTTCGTCGCCGACATCCCCTTCGAGCGCGAGCACCCTAGCTATGCCGCGTTGCAGCACATCGCGGCTGGCGTGGCCGACCTGAGGGTGCCTGCTCTGCTGGTATGGGGCACTCGTGATCCTGTCTTCTCGCGCCGCTACCTGGAGGACCTGAAGAATCGGTTGCCCCAGGCTGACGTGCAGGTTTATCCGCGCGCTTCGCACTTGGTCCTCGAAGATGCCCCGGAGGGCGTCGACGTCATCTGGTCGTGGATCCGCGAGCAGCTGCCCACGACGTCAGCACCAGAGGCTGACGCGGTGCCGCTGACCCACGCAGCATCGACACACGCACCGGATGAGGAGCCCCCCGTCGAGCTACGGGTGAGCACCGAGGACCCGCACGGCACTGCGATCGTCGAGCTCGGCAGCGGCGGGGCAAGCATCAGTCGGGGTGAGCTCTCGGCCCGCGTCGAGCTCGTAGCGCGGGCCCTCGCGGCCCGTGGAGTCACCAGCGGCCAACGTGTCGCGGTATTGATCCCGCCCGGCATCGATCTGAACACCGTCGTGTATGCCGTATGGCGCCTGGGCGCCGTCATCGTGATCGCCGACGCTGGTTTGGGCTTAGCGCGTTTGGGCGCAGCCTTGCGCAGCACCAGCCCCGACCATGTGATCGGCATCCGCCCGGCGTTGCTTCTGGCCCGGGTGAGTCGAGTGGCTGGAGAGCCGATCCTGGCCGACGCCGACGGGGTGTGCTCACTGATTGCCGAAGCTGCGGCGCACCCGCCGCTGGAGGAAGCTGCCATCGAACCGGATGCGCTGGCCGCGATTCTCTTTACGTCCGGCGCTACCGGCCCACCGAAGGGTGTTGTCTACTCTCGGCGCCAGTTGCGAGCCCAGGTCAGTCTCTTGGCTCAGACGTTCGAGCTGAACCCTGGCCAGCGCCTCGTGGCGGCTTTCGCGCCGTTCGCCTTGTACGGCCCCCCGCTCGGGCTCGCCTGTGCGGTGCCCGATATGGATGTCACCGCACCCCATACGCTCACTGCCACCGCCTTGGCCGAAGCCATCGCTGCCGTGGATGCCACGGCTGTCTTTGCCTCACCAGCGGCGCTGCGCAATGTGATCGCAACCGCAGATGTTCTGAGGCCAGCACACCGCCGCGCGCTGGCCGGTCCGCGCCTCGTGATGTCGGCCGGGGCTCCAGTGCCGACCGAGCTGCTGCGAGCGGTCAAAGAGTTGATGCCAGCAGCCGCCACTCACACTCCCTACGGGATGACCGAAGTGCTGCCGGTGGCCACCATCGACCCGACCACGATCGAGATCGAGGACGCCGCGGGCCCCGGCGGAGCCAGCACGTTGCCTGGGGGTGTCTGCGTCGGGCATCCTCTGCGCGGAGTCAGCGTTGCCATCGATACCCGCGGTCCGGCCGATGTCGGCGAGTTGACGCAGCGGCCCGGTGTCTTCGGCGAGATCGTGGTGAGTGCACCCCATGTGAAGTCGCACTACCACGCGGCGTGGGCCGCTCAGCAGGCAAGCGCCCAGCCTCCCGGTTGGCATCGCACCGGTGATGTCGGCGTGTTGGACCAGCAGGGTCGGCTGTGGGTCCAAGGGCGGCTGGTGCACGTGCTGGATACCGCATCTGGACCATTGCCTCCCTATCCGTTGGAGCGCGCATTGGCCGCGTTGCCTGGAATTGCCGACGTGGCAGTCGTCGGCGTCGGGCCTCGAGGCAGCCAGCAGTGCGTGGTGATTGTGGTGCCCGAGCAGAGGCTTCGCAGGCGGCATCGCCGGCTGGCCGAGCCAGCAGTGGCGAGCGCCGTTCGAGCGCTGGCCGGCCAGCAACCCAGCAGCGTGCAGGTGGCCGCAGTGCTCCAGCGTGACTGGCTCCCGGTCGACATCCGTCATGCCTCCAAGATCGATCGCACCGGACTCGCGCGGTGGGCCGATGAGGTATTGCATGGCCGCGCTGAGGACTCGCCTCGCGGGGTGGCCCGGATCTGGAAGCGCCCGCAGCGCCAGCCCGGAACGAAGAGCCGCTGATGCGTGTTTTGGTGACCGGAGCGAGCGGAATGCTCGGCGGTGCTGTCGCAGATCTGCTGGCCGATCACGGCCACGACGTTGTGGTGATGCAGCGCCGCAGCGCCGGCACCGGGCGCTCTGGTGTTCGGCATACGGAGTCATTGGGTGACATCACCGACCCCAACTCGGTCAACATCGCCGTCGCTGGCACCGATGCCGTGATTCACCTCGCCGCAAAAGTCGACATCGTGGGCAACTGGCCGGACTTCGAGGCCGTCAACATCCAGGGGACCCGCAACATCATCACGGCAGCCCGAGCACATCACGTGTCCAAGCTGGTTTACGTCTCCTCTCCCTCTGTGGCGCACTCAGGACATTCGATCGTTGGTGCGGGTGCGTCGATCGCTGACCCACGGGTGCGTGGTCACTACGCCCGCAGCAAGGCTATGGCCGAGCGGGTGGCCCTATCAGCCCACGACGACGACCTCGCCGTGACCGCCATCCGCCCGCATTTGGTGTGGGGCCCGGGTGACACGCAGTTGGTCGGCCGGATCGTAGCCCGGGCACGCGCTGGCAGGTTGGCACTCGTCGGCTCCGGCGAAGCTCTGGTGGACACGACGTATGTGGACAACGCCGCTGCTGCGATCGTCGCCGGGCTCGACCGGATCGAGGTCGCGGGAGGTCAGCCGCTGGTGGTGACCAACGGTGAGCCGCGTCCGATCGGTGAGTTGCTCTCTGATATCTGCAGGGCCTGTGGAGCCCCGCCTCCGCGGCTGCATGTGCCGTATCCGCTCGCCTGGAGTGTGGGTGCAGGCATCGAAGTACTCGCTGCGGCCGGCGAGCGTTTCTCCGTATTGCCCCGCATCGACCAACCGCCGCTCACTCGATTCCTGGCCGGGCAGCTCGCGACCGCTCACTGGTTTGATCAGCGGCACACCCGCGAGGTTCTGGCGTGGACACCCCAGGTGAGCATCAGCGAAGGCTTGGATAATCTGAGAGAACACGCCGAAGAGTTGCGGTCCCAGGACCGCTAGTCGCGGGTCCGTTAGCCATGGGCGCTGCGACACAATGCTCCTTCGGCGCAGCGGACAGACTCCGAAGGAGTGATGACCAACCATGAGCCGAGCCGATCGTGCACGCGACATCGCGGCGCGGGCAGCCTTTGGTGGCGGTGGCCTGGCAGTGGCCGGCCTGCTCGGGTTGGGCGTCCTCAAGGCTGAGGCTCAGGTGGCGCGCCGGGTGATCGGGGAGAGCCCGGATGTGGGGCTGGATGACTCCGGCCGGTATGGCGCCGGGGTGGGCACCACCATCGAGTTGTTGATGCTCGGAGACAGTACTGCGGCTGGCGTCGGCGCCGGCAGTCCAGAAACCACGCTCGGCGCGACGGTTGCGATTGGGGTCGCGGCGATCACGGGTCGGCCGGTGGATCTGCGGAACGTGAGCAGAAATGGGGCCACCTCGGCTGACTTGACTGCTCAGGTGGTCAAGGGCTTGCGAGGGATGCCCAAGGTGCAGGTGGCCATGATCATGATCGGCAGCAACGACGTGAAGGAACGGGTGGATCAGACATCGTCGGTGCGTGATCTCGCCGAGGCCGTCGTGACCCTGCAAGACCATGGCGCCCGTGTTGTCGTCGGAACCTGCCCAGACTTGGGGACCATTCGTCCAGTGCCCCAACCGCTGCGGTCATTGGCCCGACGCTGGAGTCGGGATATGGCTGCCGCTCAGACCGTCGCGGTCGTCGAAGCCGGAGGGCGCACCGTGTCGATCGGTGATCTCATCGGACCTGATTTTCATGAGATGCCTGGTGAGTTGTTCAGCGCCGACCGCTTTCACCCCTCGTCGGCAGGGTATGCGCGGGCCGCCGCGGCGATGCTCCCTAGCGTGTTGGACGCCCTCGGCGAATCCACCGCAGACTCCCAGCGGTCACCGGACTATCGGCGTGGTGAAGCCGTTGAGCCGCTGCCCAGCGCCGCCGAACGTGCCGTTGACGACCCTGGCAGCGAGGTCACCGGCACCCAGGTCGACGGCAGTGCACGGGGCGCACGAGGCCGTTGGGCACAGTTGCTCCGACGTCAGCCGTCTCCCATCCCCAGCGAGGAGGAGCCTGACGGGGATGCCCACGTCGAGCCAGAGCCCCCTCAAGACGCCGAACGGCGTGCGGAAACCGAGCAGCCGCAGGTCGTGGCTGAGCCGGCAGACGCCGACAGCGAAGATAGCGACAGCGATGCCGAAAGCCCCGATATCGAAGATGAGTCGGACGTCGCGGATGGCACGGGTCGCCCAGCCTCGACCGGATGAACCTCAGACCGCAAGGGCCTCGGCCAACGGAAGCATCTGCATACCGTGAGCTTGAGCCACCCCGAGATTGGTGACCCGGCCCGCCACTGTATTCAGGCCGGGCGCGAGCACCGGGTCGTCGAGCAGCGCTTGCTGCCATCCCTTGTTGGCAATGGCCACCGCGTAGGGCAGGGTGACGTTGGTCAACGCGAACGTCGAGGTCCTGGGCACGGCCCCGGGCATGTTGGCCACGCAATAGAACACCGACTCGTGCACGGTGAAGATGGGGTCGTCGTGCGTGGTCGGCTTGGAGTCTTCAAAGCAGCCGCCTTGGTCAATCGCGATGTCCACCAGGACGCTGCCCCGCTTCATCGCTTTGACGAGGTCGTTGCTTACGAGCGAGGGCGCCTTGGCACCGGGGACCAACACCGCGCCGATGACCATGTCGGCCTCGAGGACCTGTTCCTCGAGCACGTATGCGTTCGATGTCGCAGTCTTGATCCGTCCGTTCCACCGGCGGTCCAAGGCCCGCAACTTGTCGACGTCGCGGTCCAAAACCGTGACGTCGGCCCACAGGCCGAGTGCCATGGTCGCAGCGTGCGAGCCGGAGACGCCGCCGCCGATCACCACAACTTTGGCGGGATCGACCCCGGAGACGCCGCCCATTAGCAGCCCTCGGCCGCCGTAGGCCCGCATCAGTGAGTGCGACCCGGCCTGCGGCGCCAAGCAGCCCGCAACCTCGCTCATGGGGTAGAGCAAGGGCAAAGACCTGTCGGGCAACTGCACAGTCTCGTAGGCGATGGAGGTGGTGCCGGCGTTCACCAACGCTTCGGTGCACGGGGCAGATGCGGCCAGGTGCAGATAGGTGAACAGCACGAGATCGGGGCGGAGGTGGCCGTATTCGCTGGCGACCGGTTCTTTGACCTTCATCACCATCTCGGCATCGCCCCAGGTGGCCTCCGCGTCGGGACGCAGCGACGCGCCGGCGTTGACGAATTCTTCGTCAGTGATTGATGACCCTGCCCCGGCGCCCTGTTGCACAAGCACCTCATGCCCATGTCGGACGAGCTCGTTGACACCTGCTGGTGTCAACGCGACGCGATACTCATGATTCTTGACCTCGGTGGGCACACCAATACGCACAGTTCCTCGATTCAGCTCACGCCATTGTGAGCGGTAGGGGCCTTCAACACAGGTCATCGTGGCACACCCGCAGCTACCCTGGACACCAGCAGGCAAGGCAACGAGCCGACACTGAGAGCAGCGAGGAAATCATGACCGAAGCAGTCATCGTCGCAGCGCGGCGGACCCCCATCGGCCGGGCCTTCAAGGGCTCACTCACGCAGATGCGTCCCGACGATTTGAGCGCAGTCGCGATCACGGCCGCCGTGGCAGACCTGGGCGCCTCCGGCGCGGACTCAGACATGTTGTCTGTGATGGAGGACCTCTACCTCGGCTGCGCCGAACCATCTGCGGAGCACGGCAGCAACATGGCGCGTGTAGTGGCCGTGCTGTTGGGTCAAGACAGCCTGCCCGGCACCACGGTCAACCGGTTCTGCGCCTCCTCGGTGCAGACCACTGCCATGGCTTTTCACGCCATCAAGGCGGGTGAGGGCTCTGCCTTCTTCAGTGCCGGAGTCGAATGCGTGTCGAGGTATGCCGACTTCAGCGGGGCCGGCGGCTCGGCGCAGGCGGCGCAGAATCCACTCTTTGCAGAAGCTGCGGAGCGGACGGTGGCCACAGCCGAGAGCAACACCACGTGGACCGACCCGCGCGCAGATGGCCTGCTGCCTGATGCCTACATCGCGATGGGCCAGACGGCCGAGAACGTCGTCACCATGCGCGGCATGAGCAGGGAGCGCCAGGACGAATGGGGCGTGCAGAGTCAGAACCGCGCCGAGGCGGCCATCGCGGCCGATATCTTCGACACAGAGATCGCCCCCGTCACGCTGCCTGACGGCACGGTGGTCTCCACCGATGATGGCCCCCGTGCGGGGGTGACGTACGAGAAAGTATCGACGCTGAGCCCGGTCTTTCGCCCTGAGGGCACGATCACTGCCGGCAACTGTTGCCCGCTGAACGACGGAGCCGCTGCCGTCATCGTGATGAGTGATACGCGCGCCGGAGAGTTGGGTCTGCAGCCCCTGGCACGGATCGTCTCCACAGCTGCAACGGCGTTGTCACCGGAGATCATGGGGCTCGGGCCGGTGGAGGCATCGCGTCTCGCCTTGTCGCGGGCCGGGATGTCTATCTCAGACATGGACCTGTATGAAATCAACGAGGCGTTCGCGGTGCAGGTGTTGGCCAGTGCCGACGACCTAGGAATGGACCCGGACAAGCTCAATGTGCACGGAGGTGCCATCGCGCTCGGTCACCCCTTTGGCGCAACCGGCGCTCGGATCACCACCACGTTGCTCAACGCGCTGCGGGTGCGCGACGGACAGTTCGGGTTGGAGACCATGTGTGTCGGTGGCGGCCAAGGCATGGCCATGGTCATCGAACGCCTCTGACCCGTGGGAGATGTGCTGGCGCACCGCAAGCGCTCGCACGGCCAGCTGCCTCTTTGGGCAGAGCGATCCCGCGACTCGCCCGAGCGCCTACGGCTGATGGGCGCACGTGCGCTCCTGGGCCGATCCCGGCGGGCGTTTCGGCGGCAGGAACCTACGGAAGAGCGCGCCTCAATTCGGTGAGTCGGTCAGCCAATGACTCCGGGTCGAGTCCGACGCTCAGATAGTCGAAGACCATGACGCGCAGTTGGTCCATCACTACCGCTGGCCCGAGCTCTGGAACTGCTGTGATCGGCATACCCGTTGCCGTGGCAACCTCGTCGGCCAGGTTCTGCCCCAGTCGGTGGACTAGCGGGAACACAGAAAGCGCGTGGCCCAGCGGTAGTTGTTGCCACCGCCGGACCACGCGCTCCAGCTCTGTTGCTATCTGATCGTGCGCCGCTGAGTGTGCCGTCGACGCGGCCGACTCAGCGGGTAGCACGTCAGTCGTTCTGCAGCACCGCGAAAAGGCGCAGGAACTCGATGTACAGCCACACGAGGCTTGCGACCAGACCGTGTCCCAGCAACCAGGAGTACTTCTCCGGGGCGCCAGCACCCACAGCGCGGTCGATCGAGTCGAAGTCGATGGCCAGGGAGTAGGACGCCATACCGACACCGAACAAGCAGATGACGATAGCCAGGATGCCGCCGCTGGCATAGACGTTGCCGAAGCCGAGCAGGCTCGACCCGATGTTGATCAGCATGAAGACCAGGTAGCCCATCGCCATCATGCCGAAGATGCGGCGCGACTTGCTGGTGACCTTGATGAAGCCGATCTTCCAGGCCAGGAACATCCCGGCGAAGGTGCCCATCGTGGCGAGCACAGCACTGCTGACAATGCCGGGGTATGCGGCGTTGAAGGTCACGCTGATCGCGCCCAGGAAGGCTCCCTGCAGCACGGCATGCACCATGATGAGCGGCACGTTGACCTTCTTGGAGAAGGCAATCGCGAACGAGAGGCCCAGCGAGCCGAACATACCGATCAACCACACCGGCATCGCTAGCGGGTTGGTCACGAGGTTTCCAGAGGCAGGGTCGACGACAGGCCCGAGCATGAACCATGCTGCTCCAGCCACCGCCACCACGATGCTGAACAGCATCAAAGACTTCATGATGACGTCGTCCAGCGTCAGCCGGCCGGTCTGCTGCGGCCCGGCTGGGGCCTGGCCGTACATCTGCTCCAGCTGCTCGTTGCTCATGGACTCCGACGGTCCGCCATAGCCCATCGGTGCTGGGGGCCCCTGCCGAGGCGCACCGCGGGGCGGCGCATGCTGCGCACCGCCTGCCTGCGGCCCATTGCCGAAGCCCGCATAACCACGGGTTTCGCGGTCGATCCGGTTGAAGACCGGGTTGTTGGCCATCTGCCCTCCGAAAGTATGAGCGCGACCTTAACAGGGCGCGCGAGTGTGTCTACATATATTAAAGCGTCTGGAGGCCCTTGGGTGTTCCCATGTGGGCGGACGTGCCCCCGGCGGGACTCGAACCCGCACTGGACCCATTTTAAGTGGGCTGCCTCTGCCGATTGGGCTACGGGGGCCATCCGCCTGGGCAGTTTAGCCCCAACCGTGACCAACTTCAGTGTGCTGTGATCCCTCAGAGCCGGGCGATGACCTCATCAAGCATTGGCTCGGTCAGTCGACCGGTGAAAGTGTTCTGCTGGCTCACGTGATAGCTGCCTAGCAGCCGGATCGCCTTGCCCGATGAAGTGTGCAGCACCGTCTGCGCTCCGTGACCAAACGTGGGCTTCGGCCAGTCCACACCCCACCCTTGTGCTCGTGCCGCTGCCAGCGTGGCATCCCAGCCAATCGACCCAAGGGCCAGGACCGAGCGAAGATGCGGCTCGGCCAGCGCCAGGTCACGCTCCAGCCAGGGCCTACATGCGGCACGCTCGGCCGCTTCGGGCTTATTGAGCGGCGGGGCACAGCGGAGGGCAGCCACGATCCGAACACCCGCGAGGTGTTGTCCATCGCCACTGTGCTCGCTCGTCGCGAGTCGCGCATACCCGGCCCGGTGCAGCGCCGCATAGATCCAGTCACCGCTTCGATCCCCGGTGAACATGCGCCCGGTGCGATTGGTGCCGTTCGCCGCCGGCGCCAATCCGACGACGAGCACAGCCGGCTCGGGGTCACCGAAGCCAGGGCCCGGTCTGCCCCAATACGGCTGATCGGCAAAGGAGGCACGGCGACCGGTGGAGGCGACACTCTCTCGCCAGGTCACCAACCGGTCGCAGGCCCTGCATACCGACATCCGTGCGTCGAGTTCAGCCACGTCCGTGGCAGATCCGGCGAGCGCCGCCACGTCCTGCACACTGCGAGCCACTGGCGTGGCCGGGGTCGCGGGGTCCCCGGGCCAGCCACTGCCCGGCGGCACTGGCGAAGCGAAATGCTCGCCGGTGACCGGATGTGGATCAGTGCTATTCATCTCCGGCGCGACCGGGCGAGGCCAGAGAGAGGGCAATGCCATCGAGGATGTCGTGCTCTGAGGTGCGCACGGTCTTGATCCCGGCGTCACGGACCACCCGCTGGATGACGGTCCGCCAGATCAACGCACCCGCTCCGATGACATCCACCCGTCCGTGGTGCATGTAGGGCAGCGCCGTCCGCTGAGACCGATTCATCCGGATCAGGTCACTGCTGGCCGTGATGACGTCTGCGACCGGCAGGACGCTGCCGTGGATCCGAGCCTGATCGTAGGCCGGCAGGTCCAAGGCCCGTGCGGTGACCGTCGTGACCGAGCCAGCCAGCCCGATGACGGTGGTGATGTCGGTGAAGTCGACAACAGTGCTTGCGTGCTCGATAGCCGTGGCGATGTCGGCCAGCGCTGCCCACACCTGGTCTTCAGTGGCGGGGTCATCGCTGAGGTGGCGCTCGGACAGACGCACACAGCCGATGTCGACCGAGCACGACTGCTGCACGCTGTCGGCGCCGCGGACGAACTCGGTGGAGCCGCCGCCGATATCAACAACGAGGTAGGGCTTGGTCTGCTCGGCGTCAGCGGACAACTCGGCCGTGGCGCCAGCGAAGGAGAACTTGGCCTCCTCCTCACCGCTGATCACCTGGGGGGTGACCTCCAAATCGCCGAAGACTTCGCGTACTCCGGAGATGAACTCACCCTTGTCGGAAGCATCACGCGTCGCCGACGTAGCGATGAACCGCACCGAGGCGACGCCTGCCTCGCGGCAGGACTGGGCGTATTCGCCGGCAACCTTGAGAGTGCGCTGCAGCGCCTCGGGATCGAAGTGTCCAGTGGCATCGATGCCGTGGCCGAGCCTGACGATCTCCATCCGACGCTGCACATCTGTGAGGAAGATCCCGCCGGAGCGCCCCTCGCTGATGTCAGCGATCAGCAGGCGGATCGAGTTGGTGCCGCAGTCAATAGCGGCGACCCGTCGTCGAGCTGAGCGGGTCATGAACCGACCTCAGCGTTTGCAGCAGCGCAGCAGCCGCCGTCCCACCATCGCGGTAGCGCGGCCAGTGCCTCGTCGCCGAGCAGGTTGATGCCCGGCCCCACTGCGAGAGAATGGGCGATGAGGACATGAAGACACTTCACCCGGGTGGGCATTCCTCCAGCGGAGATGCCCCGGATCTGCTCCGGGTTGCCCCAGAGGGCGCGGCGCTCCAAGTAGTCCTCGTGTGCCGCGCGATGAGCCATCGCTGCCTGTCCATCAGGATCGGCGGCCAGGCGCTCGGTCATCTCTCGCATCATTCCCTCGCTTTCCAGCGTCGAGATTGCGCCGGTCAGAGCGGGACATGTCGCGTAGAAGAACGTTGGGAAAGGGCTTCCATCAGGCAAATTCGGTCGGGTCGATACGACGGTCGGACACCCGCACGGGCACCGATGCGCAATGGTGATCACGCCGCGCGAGGGACGTCCCAGTTGCGCCGCAACCACCGCCAGGTCAGCCTGGGACACCTGCTCGGGTGGCTGCTCGGGGGACGTGGCTGCGGCCTCAGCCACCATGAGGAGCGGTTTCCGGCAGCCCCTCATTGGCGCTCTTGACCGACTCCCACACTTCGCCGTACCAAGGGTGCGTTTCGTGGATGTCGTTGGTGACTGCCGCCATCCCGGGCACCGGCTCAGTCAGCACTTCCCCGGTGTCATCGAGAATGGTGAACGCCGTCTCTCCGGGTCGCACGAACCTCAGTCGCTCGCGGGCGTTTCGCTCGATGAAGTCCGGGTCGCTCCACCGCTCGACCTCTGTCTCCAGGCCCGCGATCTCTTCGGTTTGCGTCTCGATCTCCTGTTGGAGCTGTCTCACCTCGCGGCGTTGATCGACGTATCCCGTGA
>JBATUU010000260.1:0-2926 GCA_049671385.1 Ornithinimicrobium sp.
AGCCCAGGTCCTCGAACAGCTCACGTGACAGCGCCGCAGCCGGGTCTTCCCCAGCCTCCACGTGACCGCCTGGCAGGTCCCAGCAGTCCGGGTACCACTGACGAGTGTGCGTCCGGTGCAACAAAAGGGCACGACCGTTGCGCAATAGAAGCGCCGCAACGACCACATGGGGGCCGAACTTGCCTGTCACAACAGCAGCCTCTCAGACTGCCTCAGCTGCCAAAGTTGCCGAATAGCGATCGCCGCTTGCCGATCGGCAACCGAAACACGCGTTCAGGGTGCCTCAGGGGTGCGAGAGTCTGGCGGCGCATTAGCCTCGGTCTGTGTCCATCTCACTGAAGTATGCGGTCGTGGAGCGGGAGCGTCGATATCGCTTGGCGAGGCTCCCCGATGGCGTGGTCACCTCGAAGGACATCGTGGATCGGTACGTGGTGGGAACGCGTCTACGCCTGCGTGAGGTGCGGGAGGCCGATGGCCACGTCATCCGCAAATTTGGCCACAAGGTGCGGCTCTCCCAAGGGCCCGCAGAGGTTGCGTGCACCAACTTCTACGTGAATGACCAGGAGTGGGCGGTGCTTATCGCGCTGCCGGCACGGCAACTTCGGAAGACGCGGCACATGGTCGTTCGGGATGGACTGATAGTGGCAGTCGACGAGCATGAGGACGGGACCCTGATCGCCGAGCTCGACGATCGCGAACAACCTTCGGGTTTTGTCCCCGACTGGCTAGATGTCTTGGAAGACGTGAGCGATGACGAATCCTGGACCGGTGGGAAACTCGCGCAATAGGCCCTCCCTCAAAGCAACCGGACTCTCAGTCAAACACTGCCAACTGATACCCGATTGGCCGGCGCAGCGTGCCGCTCAGCGATCCCTGACCGGACATCGAGAGGGTCATGAGCGCTATCGGTCGTAGATGTCGCGCCGATGCCCGAGCCGCACCACGACTACCAGAAGCACGTCGTTCTCCACGGTGTAAATGATGCGGTAGTCGCCGACCCGGACACGCAGCCCCGCTCGGCCCTGAAGAGCACGTGCACCCGGCGGTCGCGGATCGTGAGCGAGCAGGGCAATAGCTCCCTGGATGCGATGACGAGCCTGAGGATCGAGCTTGCGCAGGGAGCGTGCCGCCGCAGGCCGCAGCTCGATGCGGTACTTGCTCACTCCCAGCCGAGGTCGGCCTTGACCTGCTCCCACGGGATGTTCGGGCCTTCCTCATCCATCGCCGCGTCGAAGGCTGCGACATCTTCGGCATCTTCCAGCGCCGTCATCAACTGCTCATAGCGATCGGGGCTCACCAGAACTCCAGCCAGGCGACCATGACGCTGCACGAACACCGCTTCTGTGCGCGCGGTCTCCATCGCGTCGGGAAGGTGGTCTCGAGCGTCGCTGATACTCATGGTGGCCATCTCTAGAGTGTACAATTCGTCGCTTGTTTCGTACAAATAGTCACCGTATGCCGATCCGCAAAGGGTGAGGGTTGACCGTCTCGGTCGCAGCAGTCCCGTTGGCGAGTATGTGAGCACCGCAGGTTCGACCTAGTGATCAGATTCTTCGCGCGAAGTGTGATCAAATCCTCGCTCAAGGACGCCACACTGATCAATTTCCTTGCGTGGCGGACACGTGGCCCTTTTGACTACCAACGTTTCGACTTCCCCAAACCTGAGGCAGTGCCCAGTGAGCAACTGGACGACATCCGCAGTAGGCCGATCCTCAGTCCTGATCTGCCGCTGCGGCGACAACGACGTCGAGGGGCACGGTGCGGCGACGTGTAGGGGGTGCGGATGTGCGGGAGACCCAGTTGCGTTGATCGCGCAGCCGGGCGTTGTAGCGGATTCTCAGGCGTCCTTGCTGGTGGGCGTCGGTGGAGCGTGGGCGCAGGGTGAGGGGTGAGCCGGGTGCGGGGTTTCCTAGGTGCACGGTGTCCTCGATGGTGATGGCCAGTCGGGCGTCGGTGGTGACGTTGATGGTGGAGATGATCCCGGAGCGCAGGCTGAGTTGGCTGGTGGCATCTTCGATGGTGCCGCGCCAGCCCTGGACTTCGGCCCCGACGCGGAAACGGCTGACAGCGGACTCGGTGAGTAGGTGCAGGGTTTTCCTGTCGCTGCTGGGTTGCACGGTGGCGTGCACGAGGTGGCCTTCGCGCAACGCGGTTTGGGCGGCTAGGGGGTCGGCCATGCGCAGGCTGGTGTAGTACTCGGCGGCGTGGTTGCGGGTAGTCAGCCCCATGGCTGCATCGCGCCGCGTGTCGGTGCTGCGGCGGTGACTGGGGTTGCGCTTGAGCAGGTACTTCCAGGCGTAGGAGTCCGCGGAATGGCATTCCAGAAGGCCGTCGAGGGTGTGTGGTTCGGCGGTTAGTCTGACGATGGCCTCGCAGGTGTGAGCCAACGACAGGTCTTGCGGCAGTTGCAGCCAGGTGGCCCAGGTGATCGGGTCGCGTTCCTCGGTAGGGCTCTGCCCGGTGACCCATCGCAGAGGCGCGGTGTCAGTGGCGACGTAGCACGCGCCGCTACCGGGGTGCTCTGCTCGCTGTAGCCACCAATCGAGCACGCTGGCCGCGCTGTTGTTGCTGCTGGACCTAGCCAACGAGCCCAGTAGGCCCAGGGTGCTGGGGGTGTCCACGATCAGGCTTTGGTGGGCCTCGCCACGCTCGGCGACACCCACCTGCTGCAAGTGGTCGACCAGGTGCTCGTGGGCGACGGTGGTCTCGCAACCGGCGTAGCGCACGGTGAGGGATTCGTCATCGAGCGGGGTGATCGTGACTGGAAAGGTTGGAGGCAGGACCGGTGCGTAGGCCGCGACGGGTACGGGCATCTGGGTCGCGGCCGCGTGCAGACGGCGCAGCACGTTCAGTGCTTTTGCGGTGGAGTACCGGGCGTCCTCGGCGGTGCTCACGGCGTCTTGGCGTGCTTGAGCCAAGGTGATGC
>JBATUU010000261.1:0-5663 GCA_049671385.1 Ornithinimicrobium sp.
CCCCTGTTGAGGGCTGAGGTCGGCGCCCTCGCTCACGAAAGAAGGTGGGTCGTGCCTCGCTCCGGGTGGATCGTTGTTTTGGTGCTGTCGCTGGTGGCTTCGGTCACCGCAGGCTTCGCCATCGCAACCTCCGGGGCCCCTGCCGACGTGGGGAGCATCGAGGTAGCTGACCAGAGCGAAGCCTCCGGACAAGACACGAGTGAGCAGACAGCGCAACCCTCCAGTGACGATGAACGAGCTGGTGCGGCACCAGCCGTGCCCGAGGTGAGCCGATCCTCAGCCCAGCCAGAGCAAGATGCTCCCACCGAACAGCCCACCCGACTTCGGGTAGCCGATGTCGGCCTGGATGCGCCAATAGATGCCACCGGGGTGCGGGACGACGGCCTCATGGAGATTCCGGACGATGGGGAACGTGTCGGTTGGTACCGCTTCGGGGCCGCGCCGGGTAGCGGGACTGGTTCGGTCGTCATCGCCGGGCACGTTGACACCGCCGAAGGTTTGGGCGCCATGGCCGCCCTCCGCGAGGTCCCGGTGGGGGCCCTGGTCGAGGTGCAGATGAGCGATGGGGTGCTGCGCGAATACGAGATAGTCGGCAGAGAAACGGTCCCCAAAGATGACTTGCCGACAGCGGAGATCTTTGAGCGTGGCGGACCTGAGCGGCTTACTCTCATTACGTGTGGTGGCCCATGGCGCAACTCGGAGTCGAGTTATCGAGACAACGTCGTCGTCGTGGCGACGCCCACCGAGCGCCGCTGAACGACCGTGCTGATGAAAAGTCACGGCGGAGAATCGCTACGGTGGGGGGGTGACCGGGCCGATCAGTCGCATGAAGCCGGACGTCGCTGTCGACGCCGACATCAGTCGCGCCTTCGAGCTCGCGGAGGACGACTCGCTCGACCGAGCCTTCCAACGCTGGGGCGGACTGATCCACGGCTTGGCCAGCAAGGCGGTCGGACGCACCGATGCCGACGACCTCACACAGCAAGTGTTCGTCTCGGCCTGGCAATCCCGACATCGCTACGACGCCAGCCAAGGTCTGCTGGGTGCTTGGTTGGTCGGCATCACCAGACACCGTGTCGCCGATCACTGGGCCAAGCGGCACCGCGTGAACGAGATCTCGGCCGACCCGACCCTGCTCACCGCCAATCTGGAGCAGGAGGCAGCTCCGAATACCTACACAAGCGAACGCATCGATCAATTGCTGGTCTTGTGGGAAGAGTTGGAGCGGATTGGAGATCCGCAACGTCAGATCATGGTCCTCGCGTTCTTCGAGGACATGACCCACGCACAGATCGCCGAGAGCCTCAATATGCCTCTCGGGACGGTCAAGAGTTATATCTCGCGCACACTGCGCCGGATGCGGAGCCGATTGGAGGGTGAGGATGCACATTGAAGACAGCGACCTAGCCCTGCTTGCGCTCGGCGAAGGTGACGCCGCAGATGAGGCTCACGTGGAGTCCTGCTCGGTCTGCCATGCAGAGGTCGAATCACTGGCAACAGTCAACAACCTGATGGCTCGTGGCGGGCCGATGCCGGTTGAAGCGCCTGCCTACCTGTGGCCCGCTATCAAAGCCGCAATCGCCGAGAATTCGGCCTCCCCAGCCCCCACCTCTTCTGAGCCGCCAGACTCCAGTACGAGGGTTTCGGCATCGGGCGAGTTGGGTGACACGACGAAGGCTGCGCCGGCCGCGCAGCCGAGTGACCTTGCTTCTCGCCGGGCCCATCGCGAGGCTGAGCGCTCTGCGAGTCGGCGCTTCTCCGGCGTGAGTCTGCTGGGAGCAGCGGCAGTCGGGGCGGGGATCATGTGGCTCGGTGTTTCGGTGCTCGATGACCAGGAGCAACCGGGTGAGTCGAACATCGCGAACGAGGATCCCGCTCAGCCTGCAGATGGGCAAACGGCTGATACGTCCATCGTGGCCACCGCAGAGTTGGACGCTCTCGAAGATTCTGTTGAACCTGCATCAGCAGAGATCATCGATCGAGATGGACAACGGGTGCTTCGCGTCGACGCGGCCTCCTTGCCGGCGGTCGATGACGGATACCTGCAGGTGTGGCTGCTCGAGGATGACGTGGCAGGCATGGTCACCATCGGCGCTTTGACCGCAAGTGGTGAGGAGTTCGTCCTCCCGGAGGGTTTGTCGACCGACACGTTCACCACGGTTGACGTCTCCATCGAGCACTACGACGGCAACCCTGAGCACAGTGGAGAAAGCCTGTGGCGCGGTCCGATCACGTCCGCCTGAGGTGATCTTCGGCTGTAGCGGCACTGAGTTCTCGCGGTGCAGCGTTACGTTCTGCCGCGGCTGACCGGGCGTGTCGGGTCGCTGACCCAGTCGCTCCACGAGCCGACATAAACGGCCGGTGGTCTACGGGTTGGCTCAGCGGCCTCCATCGTCAGTGCCAAATGCATCGCCTGCACCCCTGATCCGCAATAGAGCGTCGTGGGTGCGTCAGGGTCCACCCCCAGGGTGAGCAGTTGCTCCAGCGCTGGCGCACTCTGGATCCGCCCGGAACTATCGAGGGCCGCCAAGGTGGGGACGTTGAGCGCGCCCGGTATGTGCCCGGCCACCGGGTCCATAGGCTCGACCGCCCCCGCATATCGTTCCGGTGCCCGGGCGTCCACCAAGTAGCTCCCCGGACGCTCCAGTTGCTCCCACACCTCATGGGCGCTGGCGATCCGACGATTGCCGGGACGCAGATCGACGTCACCCGCCGTGGTTGAGACGGGGCCGGACTCGGTCGGTGCCCCTGCAGCCGACCATGCGGCATACCCACCGTTCAGCACCTGGACCTGCTCGTGGCCGAAGTAGCGCAAGAGCCACCACGCCCGCGCGGCCGCGAGCGAGGTCGAGCCGTCGTAGACCACCACCGGGTATTCATGCCGCACGCCCGCGGCGCGGAAGGCTCTCGTGGCCACCTCGAGGGTGGGCATCGGGTGCCGCCCACCCACGGCGCCCGCAGCGACCGGCCCCGACAGTTCGCTGTCGAGGTCCACGAAAGCCGCGTCTGGCAGGTGGCCGCCAAGGTACTCCGCATAGTTATCCGTCGCCGACCGGCCGAGTTGCCAGCGGACATCCAGCAGCACCGGTGGGGACTGTGCGCGCAGACGCTGCGTCAGCGCCTCCACCTCGATCAGTGGCTCGACCACCGTGGCTCCCATCACCGGCGCGTTGAGTGTGGCGTCAGTGACGCGTGAGAGTCAATGCTGTCACAACCATCGGGGCACTCGACCTGGACCTCGGGCGGCGGGATAGCTGAGCGTTGGGCGCAAAGCTGGGTCAGTTGACCCAACAACGTGTGCGGCGAGGTGCTCAGCGTCGCCGGCGTCACCCCCACCACGGCGATGCCCATCGCCGTGTATCGGTTGTCACCCTGCACGGTGTCAGACCAGAGATCATTGCCTTCACGGTCCCATCCGTCGTGATATCGCCGAGAGTGGACCTGGATCGCCACGCCAACAGTGGGCACATACACATCGGGTATACCGATCAGTCCGCCCTCGGCACTGCGCAGCTTATGGTTCCAGACGGCGGGCGGGAGATCCTGGGAGCGCATCATCGCGCGCAGACACTTCTCGGGCTGTGACCACGCTCCGTCGCGGTAGGAACGCAGCCCCCGGCGCACAGGGCCCTGGCCCCTTCGCCCAGCAGTAGCCAGAGCCGCGTTGAGAAGATCTGGCGTCGTCACGCGGCGCTGCAGACAAGCGATGGTCAGAGCCTCGAGGTCTCGGCTGGTCGTACTTGTCCATCGAGCGTGATCGACCAGGGCCCTCGCTGGCGATGCCACCGCCGCAGGTCCACTCCAATGGGCGATATCCGGAGGGCTTATCGTCCGATGCAGCGTAGCCACAGCACACGAGCGAGAGCGTGAGGCAGTCTGCGCAACGACGAAGTCGGATCGATCAGGCGATGCCTCGGTTGCCCGATAGATGTGCAGTGCCGCGGCCCCCGTCAGCACTGCGCCGTGCCCGGCCCACAGTGCTCCGCAGATGAGCCGTTGCCTTGGAGTCAGACCACCACGGTGAGTGAGGAACACCCCGGGCGCTGGTTGGCCCCAGGTCGTCGCGAGGCCATGACGGATTGCCGAGTAGGTCCAACCAGCTCGGATGAGTTGAGCCCGGGTTGCGAGACCGTGCTGGCCCGCGATCTCGAAGGCGCGATGGTCTCGACGTGCCATGCCCACAGATCCTGACCGATCGCCGTTGTCACGGTGAGCCCCCTGTGGATGAAACCGTCGGTGCCGGTAAGGGTCTGCAGAGCATGCGACGTCATTGGCGCTGGAGCGCCAGATATGTCACACCCATCGCCTGTCTCGCCGCGCGTTAGGAGCGCTTAGCCTTCCACGGTGGCGGCGTGCCAGCGAGCCACCAGCTCATCGCCGAAGTCACGGTGGGCAGCGCCCAATAGACCATCACGGGCGTGAGCAACACCGTGCCCAAGAGCACGCGGGGCACCAGCGGGAAGCCTTCCGGGAGCACCAAAGTCAGCAGCCACGTGGCCAACAGGTTCAGCGGAAAGAATGCCGACCAGATAACCACTGCTTGTTTCCACCTCGGGGGAGCTGGATCGGCCGGCCTCAGGTCAGCGACATCGGTGCTCGATGGATCATCGAACCAGCCCTCGATGCCGGTGCGCCGCTCCTCGGTGCTTTCGCCGACGATCCCCATCGATGAGTCCAACCACCACCGCCGTTGCTCCGAGGCTTCCCATCGCGCCAAGTCATCGGGGTCGGCAAAGCGATACAGCATGTGCCATTGGTCCGAAGTCACCGACGGGCGGACCCATCCGGTGCCCAAGAACCCTGGGAATCGCTCGGCCAGCGAGGCTCCGGCGTTGATCCACGCCACCATCCGGTCGGCCTGGTCGGGGTTGATATGCCGAGTGATGCTGACGGTCACGGACGAGGAGACGGAATCTGTCACGCCGATCACTCTAGGGTGGACGTGCAAGTCATCCGAGTCGGCGATCAGCGAGGTGCGCGACATGTGCCGCAACATTCGACAGCTCCATAACTTTGAGCCTCCCGCGACAGCGCAGGAGGTGCACGCGGCGGCGCTGCAGTACGTCCGCAAAATCGGTGGCACGTCGAGTCCATCCCAGGCCAACGCCGGTGCCTACAAAAAGGCCGCCCGTCAGATCGCGGCCGCGACGGCGGAGCTGCTCGAGGAATTGACCTCTCGCGCCGAGCCTCGCAACCGTGAAGTAGAAGCCGCCAAAGCCCGCGCACGGTCCGCGGCGCGCTACGGCCGCGTGTCCTGACGTGCGGGCGCACGTCCCACGTGAGCAACTGATCCGCTTTCGCCAGGTGGCCAACTGGACGAATGGGTCGACACTTCTGGGCCTGACCATCGCCGCTGCCGGTGGCGCACAGATCACGCCGGGCCCGTGGGGTTTGCGCCTGGCCAGCACGTATAAGTGGCGGTTCCCGGTGGCCGCAGCTTTCACCGTCGGCGACGTCGTTATCTCCAGGCATGATCTGGAAGCGATATCGCGGCATCGACCCGCCCTGTTGGAGCACGAAGAGGTGCACGCCCGTCAGTGGATGGCGTGTCTGGGTCTGCCATTCCTTCCGCTGTATCTGGCCTCGATGGCATGGTCGTGGCTGCGAACCGGCGACCGAGCGGCATACTGCTTCTTCGAACGCCACGCTGACCTGGCCAAAGG
>JBATUU010000262.1:0-7812 GCA_049671385.1 Ornithinimicrobium sp.
GTGATGGACCGCCTCGGCGCAACCGGGGACGGCCAGCGGGCCGGCGCTATCGAGTTCGCTCTCGAAGGTCTCTACCTCGCTCGCAAGATCTCCAAGGAAACAGCCGATACCGGCGAGACCCTCTATGGATGAGTGCGATGGCAGCTGATCGCAGCGACCCGCGACGAAGCCGGGACTTCCGATACAGCCGGTACGCCGGCGGGCCAGATCCACTCGCGCCGCCAGTCGACCTCGCGGAGGCGCTGGATGCCATTGGCGAGGATGTGATGGCTGGCTACTCGCCCGAAAGGGCGATGCGTGAGTTCTTGCGTCGAGGGGGTCGCGACCAGCAAGGGCTCGATGACCTCGCTGCCACGGTGGCCGCCAAGCGTCAGGAGTTGCTGAGCAAGCACAACCTGAACGGCACGATGGCGCAGGTCCGGGAGTTGTTGGACCGCGCCGTGCTCTCCGAACGCAAGCAACTGGCCCGCGAGATGGGTGAGGATGCCCGCTTCGCAGAAATGCAGATCGAGAACCTCAACCCCTCGGCCGCGGCCGCAGTCTCGGAGCTGAGTGACTACTCCTGGCACAGCAGCGATGCCCGAGCCGACTACGAGCAGATCAAGGATCTGCTCGGCCGGGAGATGCTGGAGCAGCGTTTCGCCGGTATGAAGCAAGCCCTCGAGGGCGCGAGCGAAGAAGACAAGGCCGCGATCAACGAGATGCTGCGCGACCTGAATACCTTGCTCGAAGCACGAAGACTCGGCGAGGACACCGACCAGATGTTCGCCGACTTCATGGACCAGCATGGCGAGCACTTCCCCGAGAACCCGCAGACTATTGATGAGTTGCTGGACGCTCTGGCCCAGCGGGCCGCAGCCGCCCAACGAATGCGCAACTCGATGACTCAGGAGCAACGTGAGGAGCTCGACGCGTTGGCGCAGCAGGCGTTCGGATCGCCGGAGCTCACGGACTCGCTCTCCCAGCTGGATGACAATCTGCGCTCGCTACGACCCGGCGAAGATTGGGGTGGCTCCGGAGAGTTCCAAGGCGAGCAGGGCCTTGGCCTCGGGGACGGCACGGGTGCGTTGCAGGATCTGGCCGACCTCGATGCGCTCTCGGAGCAACTCTCCCAACAATACGCCGGAGCGTCGATGAGTGACGTCGATCTCGAACTTCTGGCCAGGTCACTCGGTGACGACGCCGCAGTCGATGCCCGCACATTGGCTGAGCTCGAACGAGCATTGCGTGAAACCGGCCTGATGCAGCGCGGTAGTGATGGAGCCTTGAAGCTCTCACCGAAGGCGATGCGCCAACTGGGCAAGTCTCTACTCAAAGACGTAGCAGGACGGATGTCCGGACGCACCGGCGCCAGAGATCTGCGCAGGGCCGGTGCAGCCGGTGAACGCAGTGGCGCAACTCGGGAGTGGGAGTTCGGCGATACCGAGCCCTGGGACATCACCCGGACCGTGCTCAATGCGCACACTCGTAGTGCTGCATCCGCACAGACACAGCAGCCCGGCACAGAAGACCAGCCGCGAGGAGGTCAGATCACCCCCCACGGAAGCCAGTCCCGGGGTATCCGCCTTTCGCTCGCGGACATCGAGGTGCAAGAGACCGAAGCCCGCACCCAAGCTGCCGTCGCACTGTTGGTGGACACCTCATTCTCGATGGCAATGGAGGGGCGCTGGGTGCCGATGAAACGCACTGCGCTCGCCCTGCATCAGTTGATCAGCACCCGCTTTCGCGGGGACGCGCTGCAACTCATCTCATTTGGGCGGTATGCCGAGGTCCTGGACATTGAGCACCTCACCGCCCGCGAACCGCGGTACGACAAGGGCACCAACCTGCATCACGGACTGCTCTTAGCGGCCCGACACTTTCGCAAGCATCCCAGCGCCCAACCCGTGTTGCTCATCGTCACCGACGGTGAGCCGACCGCACATCTGGAGCCCGGCGGCGAGACATTCTTCGACTACCCACCGCACCCGCTCACGCTGGCGAGGAGCGTTCGCGAGTTGGACCACTGCGCGCGCCTGGGGGCGCAGACGACGTTCTTCCGGCTCGGAACCGACCCGGGCCTCGCCCGATTCATCGACTCGATGGCGCGCCGGGTGGATGGGTCGGTCGTGGCTCCAGAGCTCGACGACCTCGGTGCAGCCGTACTCGGGTCCTACCTCAGCGCCCGCACCACTGGGTGGGCCGAGCACGTCTGGGGAATGGACTAACGGACTCAGCGGACCATTCCGCACGGCTATGTGTGCAGTGTGGACCTGCAGGCTCGATCACGTCTAACCGCAGGCAATGCCGCCCAGGTTCGCCAACCCTTCACGGTCGCCCGGTCCGTAGCTCACCCGGCTGGGCATGGGGTGCATCAGTTCCCCACGATCATCGACGTGGCCGAGCCCGACAACGTGCCCGAACTCGTGATCCAGGATGGCTTGAGCTACCCGTCCACCGATGTCAAACGCCGAACTGTCAGTATCGATGACCACCATGCCGCTGACATATCGGCGCTGACCGCCGCGCTGCATGGAGGTGCTGCCACCTAGTCCTCGGACGTCCCCGGCCAGCTCCGGCACTTCATCGGAGTCCGCCCAGGCCACGATGACAGGGTCATCCGGGCCACGGGACGTGAAATTTCGATCCTCGGTCGTGCCCACCACAGTGAAGCTCAGACCTGAGGCGGCAGACGTGGTCGCAAGCGTTTGATCGACCATCTCGGCATAGTCCGAAGGAGCACCCTGCGGGTTGATCACGATCTCGATCGTGCTGCAGGGATCGAAACCGACCGGGCTGATCCCGTCGGGCTGAGTCAGCGCATACGAGAAGCTACCGTCGCCGGTGGCGGGTTGAGCAGCGTTGGGAGCTTGTGCGGTGCGTTCGGAGACCAAGCGGGTGAAGGTGTCCACGTCGTAGTCCGGGTGCCAGGCGATAAAGCCGGCGATGACCGCTCCCACGACCGCCATGGTGCTGAAGACGCCGGAGAACGCAGATCCTTCGGTGCGCGTTCCATACTCCGGCTCGGTGGGCATTGCCCCATGATGGAACATGTCGCTGGGCAGCCGCTGTGGGTGCGGCAGCTGAGATCAAGCATCGGAGGCAGTGATGAAAATCGTCGAGCGTCTTGATGCTGCACAGCGCGACCGGAACTGGGTCAGCTTTCCAGTGGCAGTGATCTACAAGTATGTCGATGACCAGGGGGTCTTTCTGGCCGCGCTGATCACCTACTACGGCTTCTTGTCGCTCTTCCCGCTGCTGTTGCTCTTCGCCTCGTTCCTAGGCTTCGCGCTGCAAAGCGAGCCCGAGTTGCAAGCCCGTCTCCTCGAGACTGCGGTGGGCCAGTTTCCGGTGATCGGCGCGGAGGTCACCAACCCAGAGGGCCTGGAGGGAAGCACGGCGGCAGTGGCGGTTGGGGTCCTCATCGCTTTGTATGGCGCCTCGCGCGTCTCACATGCCACGCAACACGCCATGAACGTGTGCTGGGGTGTCCCGCGACACCGGCGGCCCAACCCGATCACGGCCAGAGTGCGCAGTGCGGTGCTGATCGCGATTGCCGCCGTTGCGCTGCTGGGCAGCACCGCCTTGTCAGCCCTGGGCAGCAGCGCCGAGGCATACGGACTGCAGGTAGGTGGAGTGACCGCCGGCGTGCTGCTGGCCGCGTCGATGATGATGATCGCTACGTTCTTTGCGCTCGGCATGCGGCTTTCCACCACCCGGGAGCTGAGTTGGTCACAGGTGTTGCCGGGGGCCTTGGTCGCGGCCGTGGGGTGGCAGGTAATGCAGTCGTTCGGCGCAACGTATGTCGGCCAAGTCGTGAATACGACAAACGACACCTACGGCGTTTTTGCGTTGGTGCTGGGACTCATGGCGTGGCTGTTCGTGGTCGCCAGCATCTTGATGCTGGCGGTCGAGATCAACGTGGTGCTGGTGAAGGGTTTGTACCCGAGGGCCCTCTTGGCCCCGTTCACCGAGGACACCGACTTGACGAGCGCGGATGAAAAGTCGTTCAGCGACCTAGCGACCTCCACCAAGACCAAAGAGCACGAGGAGGTCGACGTGACCTTTGATGAGAGGAGAAAACAGGGGGAGCGAGAAGCATGACAAAGGAACGCGAGCTCTTCGAGCCGGAGGATGATGCATCCTGGCGGGCGTGGCTTGCTGAGCACCACACCAGAACGACCGGCATCTGGCTCGTGTTGCGGAAGAAGTCCGCACCGGTTCCCAACCTCACCTGGACCGAGGCCGTGCGCACCGCCTTGTGTTTCGGATGGATCGACAGCACCAGTGGAACGCTGGATGAACACCGGTCCTTGGTATGGGTCTCACCTCGCCGAGTCGGATCCTGGTGGAGCGGGATCAACAAGCAGGCAATCGCCGAGCTTGCTGAGCAGGATCTGATCGAGCCTGCCGGGCAAGCGACCATCGACCGCGCCAGAGCCGACGGCACCTGGACTGCGTTGGATGAGGTGGAGGCGGGGGTGGTGCCCGAGGACCTGGCCCGAGCGTTCGCGGCGCATCCTGGGTCTGCTGAGGAGTTCGCTTCCTTCCCGCGCGGTGTCCGCCGCGGGATCTTGGAGTGGATCGCCAGGGCCAAGCGGCCACAAACTCGGGCCCACAGGATTGATGAGACGGCCACCATGGCGCAGCGCGGTGAACGCGCCCACCAGTGGTCGAAGAAGACCTAAGAGCCTGGCGGAGGTGGCGGAGGCGGATACGAGCCACCTGTATGCGTTGGTCCTGATTCAGGGGTACCTGCCGCGGGTGGATCGGCCCCGCCAGAGGAACCTGGAGGAGGGGGAGGAGATCCTTGGTAGGTACCGGCAGGGAACGGTGATCCGCTGTAGGTACCAGGAGGAGGCGAGTTGCCGTAGGACTGAGCCGCCGCCTTGGCGCGTGAGCGGCCGATGAACCACAAAATGACACCCACAATCGCCAGAGAGCCACCGAGCACGCCACCAAGGATCCCGCCAACCACACCGACGATCCCGGTTCCGACGGCTTCGATGTTTAATGACGGCCCGATCAGGGTAATCGCCCCGGTACAGGTCACCGTGTAGGTGCCAGGCTCACCAGCGGTGATCGAGCCGACATTCGTATACGTCACGTCACCCAAGGTGCCGCTCTGGTCGCTGGTGCGGTTGATCGGCACGGCGGCGTCGCCCGGGCCGGTCGCGGAACACCTGGCCGAAGGGATACCGGACTGTGACTGCTCATAGATGGTCCGCTCGTCGCCCTCGTCCAGTTGCAGCGTGCTACTCCCGCCTGGCATCGGGACAGCCTCGTCGATGGCCGTCTGAATAGCGTCAGCCGCCCTGAACCCGGCGAACGCCGCCACGGCGATCGAGACAATACAGAGCATGACCCCTACCCAAAACAGGATTGCTCCAAAGCGCTTCATGATTTCAGCGTACGGCGCACCAGCCTGCGCGAAAAGGCCTAGCTGAGGACGAGACCCTCTGGGCGACCCCGGATAACTGCTGCCGTAGGGGCTGTGATTCGCTGAGTGCATGAGTTCTGATCAGTTGACCTTTGATAACCCCGTCGAGCGCCACCCGGCCATCACACCCCCTGTCCAAGATCAAGACATGCCGGGTCTTGATGCCACGTTGGAGCCGAGGGCAGACCGGGGTGAAGAGTCCTATCGAGGCACCGGAAGGCTCACTGGACGCAAGGCGCTCATCACTGGAGGGGACTCCGGCATCGGAGCAGCTGTGGCTATTGCGTTTGCTCGCGAAGGAGCCGACGTGGCTATCAATTTCCTCCCGGCAGAAGAACGAGACGCCGACGCGATCATTGAGCTGATCGAGGCCGAGGGGCAGGTGGGAGTGGCTATCCCCGGTGACATCACCGATCGAGCATTTTGCGCTGAGCTCGTTGACACTGCCGTGCAAACCCTCGGCGGGCTGGACATTCTGGTCAACAATGCAGGCAAACAGGTCAGCATCCCGACCTTGGATGAGGTGAGCGATGAGCAGTTCGACCTGACGATGAAGACCAACGTCTACGCCATGTTCTGGATCACCAAAGCTGCGCTGCCGCACATGCCGGCCGGCTCGGCCATCATTCAGAGCTCGTCGGTTCAGGCATACAGCCCCAGCGAACATCTTATCGACTATGCGACCACCAAGGCCGCGATGAACGCGTTCACCAAGGGGCTGGCCAAACAATGCGCACCGAACGGAGTCCGCGTGAACGCCGTCGCACCTGGACCGATCTGGACACCCTTGCAAGTGGTGGAGGGGCAACCCAAAGACGCCCTTCCGGAGTTTGGCCTCGGGACGCCCTTAGGCCGTGCTGGTATGCCCGTCGAACTGGCGCCTGCCTATGTCTTTCTCGCATCGCCGGAGTCCAGCTATGTCGTGGGCGAGACGCTCAATGTGAACGGCGGACTCGACTCTCCGTGAGGACGGAGTCAACAGCACGGCTCAGGTGGTGCTGAACGTCGCACTGCCCGCACCCACGACGAAAAGCACGACCAAAAAGACAATGGCGAGCAGCATCAAGACCACAGCCACCACGCCGAGCCAGAAGCCGACGGTGCCCAGGGTGCCATTGTCGGCACGTCCGGCGCGCTCCGCGGCCTGGGCTTTACGCCCGTAGATGATCGCTGCGATCCCGACTGGCTGACAGATCAGCAACCCTAGAATGCCCGTGACCAAGGCGATCACGCCCAGGTTGTTATCCACGGTATTGGGGGCCTGCCCTCCGGAATAGTTCGGGGCTGCCTGATAGCCCCCGCTGTATCCAGAAGGGGACTGCCCGTACTGCTGGCCCTGCTGTCCGTAGCCTTGCTGTGCTGAATCATGGTGACCCTGCTGGCCGGACCCGCCATACCCTTGACCGCCGGGCTGGCCATCGCCAGATCCGCCGCCGGACTGCGGGTTGTAGTCGTACGGGTTGTCCTCGCCGCTGGGGGGTGGGGGAGGTGTGCTCATGATTTTCCCTTTCCGCGATGATCGGAGTCACTGCGAACACTAAGTGAAGGCAGCCAGATACGGTTGCAGGCTGGTTGTATTGCGCGCCACTCCATATAACACCAAGGTGATGATGGCTGGCACGAAGAATGTCAATCGTTCGGCCCATACCGTCGGCAGGCCGCGCGCGGCTCTGTCCATCCAGACCGCCCAGGCACCCACCACTAGCGGCAGGACGGCGACGACCAGCGGGTTCAGCCCCCACGCCAGATCGAATTCGCCATGGGTCAGGGCGTGCACACTGCGTAGGCCGCCACACAGGGGGCATACCCATCCGGTGGCCCAGCGCAAGGGGCATAATCCATAGCTGCCGCTGCGATTCGGATCCCATAGGTGCACCACGGCAGTCGCCGCCACAGTCGCCGCACCGGTTAATGACGCTGTGCGCAGGTCCCTGGTGGCGGTTTCCACACCTGCGATAGTAGGCCAGCCCCAGTCTGTCTGCGGCGTATGTCACAGTGATCGCATGTGGGCGGATCGCGAGTGGTGCCGCAGTGCGCGGCGGGCATCTGCAGGTCGGGGGCCGCATGCAGTGGCGTGATGGTGTCGTGGTGCTCAGCGCCACCGATGTCACCAAACACACCGCCTGTGCTCACCTGACGACGCTGGATCACCAAGCGGCCCTAGGACAGATCGACCGGCCCGATGCCGGGGTCGATGAACAGCTGCAACTCATCTTCAGCAAGGGGCTGGAGCATGAGCAGGCGTACCTGGACTCGTTGTATGCCCAGGGTCTACGGGTTGTCGAGATTTCGGACCAGGGGCTCACGCCGAGCCGACGCGAGGAGTTGACCCTCGCGGCGATGCACGATGGCGCCGAGGTCATCTTTCAGGCTGCGCTGTATGACGGTGCGTG
>JBATUU010000263.1:0-5353 GCA_049671385.1 Ornithinimicrobium sp.
AGGCTCGCCCACAAGGACTCGTTGCCGTGCTTGTTCTCCACGACAATGCGGAACTGCGCGCTGCCGGTGTCGTTCATTCGCACGGTTGTGGGCTCGACGTGCAGACCCAGCTCACCCTTAACCACACCTACTTCGAGGTCCAGCTCTACATCCGCATACAAGCGAGCAGCGGACAGCGACTCGACGCGCACCACGAGGCGGAGGCGTTGCGCGGCCGCCAACACCCCTGGCCATACGCTGAGCCGCACATGAAGTGTCTCGTCGGTGTGTGGTAGCAGCCGCAACTCAGAGGCCTCGACGTTCAACCAGTCAGGCTGATCCTTCACCACAATCCGATACGCGTCGACGATCGTTGACTGGTTTGCCACCCGAATGGGGACCGTGATGGCATCGCCTCCGGGGGTCACGACCCATTCGCCGGGTTCCAGTGTGACTACAGGATCGGACCCATGAGTATCGGGCCTGGGCTCCGGTGCAGCCTCAACTGGTGGAGGTGAGGCGTGAGCCTGATCGGGTGGAGCAGGAGCGGTGCTCGGGGGCCCTTCGGGCTCCGGCGTGGACTCCGCCGAGTCCGCCGGCCCCTCGATCTCCCAACCGAGGTAGTTGCCACAGGACTGACAGAACGCGGCATGCGGGGCGTTGCGATCACCGCAACTGTCGCAGATGTCGTTCATGTAACCGCCCGGTCAGCGTCCTGGCACATTACCTGGCTATCTGGACCTCACGCGGGAGCCTCTTCTGGCTCCTCCTCGACCTCTTCACGTTGCACAAACAAGCCCTGCGCGACGGGCTCCTCTTCTTCCTCAACGGGAGCCTCGTCGCGCTGAATAGCCGGTGGGCCTTCGCGATCACGCTGAACGGTGTCACTGGTTGGGCCCGCCCCCTGAGGCTCTCCCGGTTGATGACCGATCACGCGTTCGGCCGTGGCCGAGGCTTCCTGTTCGAACCGATCGGACGGATCGCTGACCCTCACGCCGCCAGCAACGGTGCTGCCGTCGACCGGACCGCTCCGTTGCTGGACGACGTGAGTGAGTTCGTGAGCCAAGGTCTGCTGTCCCTGCGTCGTTGACGGGTTATAGGCGTCGCGCTGAAAGACAATGTTGGAACCTACCGTGTAAGCATGCGCTCCCACTGAGCTCGCGGATGCCGCCGCAGGCCCGTCGTCGTGGACGCGGACGTCGCCGAAGTCATGCCCGAGTCGTCCCTCCATGTCGGCCCGCACTGGCTCCTCTAAGGGGCGGCCTGCTGACGAGATCACATCGTGGACCGGCGATTTCTCCTCCTCCATCATGTCGGCAACTCCAGCGTTGCCGACTGAGCGCTGCAGCCCGAGAACGTCCGACTCGCTCAAGACATCTAGGCGGCCACCCGCCGCCGCAGCGCCAGCGTGGACAGCGGGCTTCCGATCAAGTCGCGATCCTTTGGGGCGCAGAGTCTCCTCATGGGGGTCTTGGCTGTGGTCATGCATGTCGGGCCCCTTCGAGTCGGTATCTTCGATCCTCGCAGCAACGAGGCGCCATCGGAAGAGTGGTGGACTATCAACCGGGGCACTTTTCCTCGCCCGTTCAGGCAATCGTCATTGACAAAAGAGGCAATGTCTCGGCGGGCACTATCGGTGCGTCAAACGACTGGATAGCGTCGATGTATGGATGCCGGTTGGCCATCCTCTGGTCATCTGAACCGTCGGTTTGAAGTCCTCGTGGCATGTGTCGTGGCACTGATTTCACTCGGCGCATCAGCCCCTGCCCTGGCGCAGGCTGACAACGACCTTGAATGGTCAGTCACGATTAACGACCGATCCGTTGAGGAGATAGACGCCAACGAGCCGCTCAACTTGGTCCCCGCTGACGGGGCGTTGGTAGAGGTCGAGCTAGCCAATCCTGGCGATAGCGTTGTGAGAGTGCGCAACGTGCGCCTCGACGGTCAGGTCATGGGGCTGACGATGTACAACTACACGACGCGTGTCGACATTGAGATGCCGCCCAACTCGATCACGCTGCGCAGGATCGACCTCGACCTTCTCGATCTTTCGGGACAAGCAGTGGGCTTGATTCCGAGCCGGGTCCAACTCCTCGACGACGACAGGAACGTCTTGCTCGAAGAGTCATTCCCAGCAGACGTCCGCGGATCCGCCAACTCTGTGTATGGCGTATTCGCCCTTGCCGTGGCCGGCATCACGGCCGTCTTGTTTGGCACGCTCTTGTGGGCGATCTTTCGTCGGAGCTTGCCGCAGAACCGCTGGCGGAGAGCTATGCACTTTGTGCCGGTCGGAATCGGGATCGGCTTTGTGCTGACGTTTACTCTTTCCGCCACCCGGCAGCTGTCTCCGAGCGCCAGTTCTTGGGTCACAGTTGTGCTGATCTGTGGTGCGGTCGCCCTCGCAGTGGGTTATTTCCTACCCCTTGGCAGAGATGAGGAGGCCTTTGGTGACTCCGCGTTTTCGGGCGACTCCCGTGTTGATGATGACTGGGACGAGTCAACTGCCAGCCCGGTGGGCGACATAACCGCGAATAGTGACGACCTGACGAGCGTATTACCGCATGAACACTTGGACGAGAGTGATGGCTTTGGTGGGAGTCGACGAGAACAGTGAGAGTACTGCGCTACGTGCTGCTCATTGTGGTCGCATGTCTGATTCATTCGGCAGGGCTGGCGGCGAGCGCCTCCACGATCCGCCTGCAGGTCGACTTGCCACCCACGCCGACGATGATCACCCAATCCACACAACAGCCCGTCAATAGTGCAATTCAGCTTACTGCTGACGTGCCAGGACAAAACCGCAGTATGAGAGTCTTCTTCGAGATCGGCCGCGGGGAGTTTCCGCAAAGACTCGAAGCGACGCTCGACGGTAGTGGCCGCGCAACCGCTCAACTCATGAGGGCAGAAGAAGGCATCGACACGATAGCTGCGCGGAGTCAAGTCCCCGACGGTGAAGACGACAACGGCAATACTCTCTGGCGGTCTAGTGCGCGTTCGCAATCAATAACGGTGACCTGGGTGGAGTTACCTCTACTGGTGGAAATTAACCCAGCGGTTAGCGCAGGATCCGTGGGCGAAGAGTTCACCTGGACCGCCACGGTGACTAGCGGTGGAGCGGCTGTGCCCGGTGCGACAGTGAATTTTTCGGCACAAATGCCCGAGCAAGAGACCGAGGCCACCGACGGCACTACGGACGCCTTCGGTCGAGTCAGTCACAGTCATAGTCGCACGGAAGCAGGCAACGAGAACCTTTTCGTAAGTGCGGTCGATGGCGCCCGGGAGGCCACAGCGAGTGGCAGTCGTGAGTGGACCGCTGTGCCCGCTCCGGATCCACTGGTTGTCACATTGACGCCCGGTTCCTCGGCTGGGGAGGTGGGGGACCCCTTCACCTGGACAGCGACGGTCACCGCAGGTGGGGAGCCGGTTTCGGGGGCATCGATTTCGTTCCTGGCACAGATGTCCGGTCAAAGCGATGAGGTAGCAACTGAAATCAGCAACGCTGAGGGGCAGGCAAGTCATACACATTCCCGTGCCGAACCGGGATCGGAGGAGCTATTTGTTGACGCGATTGACGCAGAAGGTCGGGAAGCCTCGGGCAGCGCGCAACGAGAATGGACGCAGGAGATGGAGCCGCCCGTCGAACCGCCGCCGGTAGGTACACCGGAGGGTGAAGACGAGAAGGACGGTGGGGAGGAACCGGACAGTGAAGGGGAGAACGATGGTGGGGAGGAACCTGACGGTGACGAGGGAAACGACGAAGAAATCCCTGATGAGCCTCCGGATCGCAATGATCCAATACCGCAGGAGCCGAAAGACGGCCTCAAACCGATACCACCCATAGATGACATGGACTCTGAAGACTCCTCAGGCACGTCCGATGAACTCGACTCCATACAGACTGAGTATGCGTCCGTTGCGCCCGGTGGGGACGTGGCACTGGCCGGCTCAGGATGTGAACCCGAGGCCAATGTCGTGGTTGCGCTGGCGGGGGAGTCCCTGGGCGAGACAACCGCCGACTCGGACGGAGCATTCGACGCGCGCTTTGCCGTCCCCGATGTGCCACTCGGTCAATACGTCCTTACCGCGACCTGCGGTGACTTGGTTGGCGAGACAGTGATCGACGTCCTCTCTCCGGTGTCGGCGGGAATCGGCGGGGCACAGACGACCACCACCGCCGCTGTGCTGGCCTTTTTCGTGTTGTTGGGTAGCAGCCTCGTGCGGGGACTGTCCGGTCAGGGCGTCACTCCAACGGGACATTGAGGCCGAGCCCGCACATCCCATCCGAGCACGGGATGCCTCTGATTCATCTACGGCGAGGCACGGAGCGATCTCGCTGCACGGACCAGGGGAGAAGGCCTGCGCTCGCCGATGTCAGTAGCAGGACGATGGCGAACGTGAACGGCGTCATCAGCTTCAGCCCGACGATCCATACGCCCAACACGAGGACCAAACCAGTCACTGCGCCCACTCCCGCCATACCCAGCGCTGTCTTGAGGCCGGCGCGAGCCCGACCTCGCGCCACTGGACGCAGCAAGGACTCGCCGTAGGCGAAGGCGAAGAGCGCCAAGAGGACCATTGCGGCGCCGGGGATAGTGAGCATCCGGGACCACCATGAACTCTCCGTCGGGACTATTAGAACTTCCGAATCCGAGTCCCCAGGGCGAGTGACCGTGGCCCTCAGAGGACCGGCCGCGTATGCCATCGAACCCCCGATGTTGAACTCACCGTCCCGCGCGGAGGCCGGCTCTGTGCCGAGCAGCTCACGCCCAGCCACCGTGAGCGTCATCGTCGCGTCGTCGGTGATTGTTGACGATGGCATCGCCCCGGTAGCTATCCCGGTCTCTCGATCAAGATCGAAAGCGTGCTCGCTGGCTTCCGGGCCAAGCACAGCCAACAGCAGTGCCGTCGCGCCGAAGAGCCCGCTGGCTAAGCCTGCCCGGCGGTTGGTCCGGCGACTCCCGGTGGGCCGAGGGCTGCGCTTGGCTGGCACCGGTGTGATCGGCACCGGTCGTTCCTCTGGCTCTGTGGTCCTCGCACGAGTGGCAAGGTTTTGCGTCGGGGGCCCCCCGGCGTCATGGCGCTCGGAAAGCAACAGGTCGGCACCCATGAGCGCGGCGCCGAGAGCGACCGCGTGTTTGGGCTGCGCACTGATCGCCACCGGTCGGCCGAGGTGCTGAGTCAGCAAATCAGTCACGAGAGGGATGCGCGCCGACCCGCCGATCAAGACCACGGCCTCTAGTTCCTCAGGGCTGACATCGGCGCTGAGTAGCGCGCGCTGAAGCGCAGAAACGGTCTGTTCCAGACTTGGTGGAATGAGGCCTTCAAACTCCGACCGGTACAACCGCACTGTGCGTTGGATGTCTGCGATCGAGAC
>JBATUU010000264.1:0-3478 GCA_049671385.1 Ornithinimicrobium sp.
CCGTGGTAGGGGTCGCCGCAGGTCATAATCCTACGATGCGTAAGAAAACGCCCCGCGGGGCGGAGCGCTTTCTTTGCGGCGACGCCCAGTGATCAGAGCGCGCAATGGCAACATCGGGTCGGGTCAAGCCCGGCCGCGACAAGTCCATCAGTGGACCGACCGCACGTGGGTGCTGGTGTCGTCGTCGCCGAGAGCTCCGCACGCGAAACCCTCTCCATTAGGTGTACACCTCACCACGTCAGAGGACAACCCCCCTCGGGTCATCATCTGTCATATATTCGGTGCCTCGAGCGCCTTTCGTAGTGATCTGCTCGTTGGTCAAGGTGCCGTTGAAGACGGCATCGGCAACAGCGCGGCCTCTGGCCGCGCCCTCGGTTACGGCTTCGGCGCAGTGCACAAGCCACAAAGCCACGCCGAGGGAACCCCCCTCGACGTATGCCGTCATCGCACCCCGGTAGTCGCCACCGCCTCCAACGGCATGGCCCGCCTCGACCACCGCCACCCCGAGCGGATCGACTCCAGCGCGGTGCAACATCAGCCGTTCCAGCGCACGTGCCACCAGCGCGTTGCCTGCAACAAAGGGGCGAGCGGCGATCACCTCTGCATGCACCAACGACGTCACCACGATGGCTGGACCCACGCCGGCTCGCCCGGCGCTGATGAGTTCACCGATCCCCGCCAGTCTTGCCGGGAGCTGCTCGGCGGGGCATGCCGGCCCGAGCTCGGTCCACTCGGCACAGTCCTGCCCCGCCTGACGGGGACGCCCCGCGTACGTCGAGGACATCAGCGGGATGGCGGCCGCGCTGTGCAGTCGCGCTAGCACTTGAGCAGGTGCGGCCAAAGCGCCGCCGCTGATCGTCTCGGTTGCCGCTGTGACCTGGATCGCCGCGGTGGTGGCGCGCCATACCGGGTCTGGGTCGGCCGGGAGATCGAGCGCTCCGCGCATCACATCGCGGACCAGTTGCAGGCTGTCCACACTGCCCGCGACCTCGGCCCCCTCCAGCAGCGCGCTCGCCGCCGCACCGCGCACCCTGGACTCCGCCGCGGCCTGGTCCGCCTGCTTGCGTAACGCTGGATGCCAGCGCAATTGGGCACAAGCCTCCTCCGCAGCGCGGACGGCTCGATGAACGTCGGGTTGGCCGGCTAGATCGGCTATCTGCGCGGCGATGGCGGTGCGAGTCACCTCTCCATTTTGGTCCCCTTGCCGAATGTTCGCCGACGCGGTTGGCTGGGAGACGTCCACCCATCTCGCCCAGGAGGCGCTGTGAGCAATTCGACCTTGTCCAACCTCTCGCAGGAAGACCGGCTCTTCGAGCCCAGCGAGAGCTTTGCCGAGCAGGCCAACGGCGGCGCTGACCTCTACAAGACAGCCAGCGAGGACCGCGAGCAGTTCTGGGCCGAGCACGCCCGAGACCTGCTGACCTGGGACACCGATTTCACCGAGACTTTGGACTGGTCGCAGGCACCGACCTCACGCTGGTTCGCAGACGGCACCCTCAACGCCTGCGTGAACTGCGTGGACCGCCATGTCGAGGCAGGGAACGGTGAGCGAGTAGCCCTGCACTTCGTCGGCGAGGGCGGGGACACCGAGGACATCACCTACGCGGAGTTGCTCGACCGCGTGCAACGAGCCGCCAACGTCCTGCTCGACCTCGGGGTCGAGGCGGGCGACCGGGTGGCGATCTACCTCCCGATGGTCCCTGAGGCCGCTGTGGCGATGCTCGCCTGCGCCAGGGTCGGAGCCGCCCACTCAGTGGTCTTCGGAGGGTTCTCCTCCTCCGCCCTGCGTGCTCGCATCGCGGACGCGGAGGCGAAGCTGGTGATCACCGCGGACGGTGGCTACCGCAAGGGCAAGGCCAGCACGCTGAAGCCCGCCGTCGACGATGCCATCGACGAGGACAGTACGGTCCAGAAGGTGCTGGTCGTCCGGCGCACCGAGCAGGACGTGCAGTGGCACGAAGGCAGGGACGTCTGGTGGCACGAGGCCTTGGAAGCGGCCTCCCCCGAGCACGAGGCCACCGCCTTCGAGGCCGAACAGCCCCTGTTCATCCTCTACACGTCCGGCACCACCGGCACACCCAAGGGCATCTTTCACACCACCGGCGGCTACCTGACTCAGGCCGCCTTCACCTCCAAGTACGTGCACGACATCCACCCCGAGAGTGACGTCTACTGGTGCACGGCGGATGTCGGGTGGGTGACCGGCCACAGCTACATCGTCTACGGACCGATGGCGCTGGGAGCCACCCAGGTCATGTACGAAGGCACCCCTGACACTCCTCACCAGGGCCGGTGGTGGGAGATCGTGCAGGACCTCGGCGTTACCGTCTTCTACACCGCTCCAACCGCGATCCGGGCGTGCATGAAGTGGGGCGAGGAGATCCCGAAGAAGTTCGACCTGTCCTCGCTGCGGCTGCTCGGTTCGGTCGGCGAACCCATCAATCCCGAGGCGTGGATGTGGTACCGCGAAATCATCGGCAACGAGAGCTGCCCGATCGTCGACACCTGGTGGCAGACCGAGACCGGCGCGATCATGATCAGCCCGCTACCCGGCGTGACCGCCACGCGGCCGGGCTCCGCCCAGCTGGCGATCCCCGGCGTGAGCGTCGACGTCATCGACGACGAGGGGAAGTCCGTCCCCGACGGCTCCGGTGGCTATCTGGTGATCACCGAGCCGTGGCCGGCCATGCTCCGGGGAATCTGGGGTGACCACCAGCGCTATGTGGACACCTATTGGTCGCGCTTCGAGGGTCTCTACTTCGCCGGTGACGGCGCGAAGAAGGACACCGACGGCAACATCTGGGTGCTCGGGCGGGTCGACGACGTGATGAACGTCAGCGGCCATCGTCTGTCCACAACCGAGATCGAGTCCGCGCTGGTCTCCCACCCCTCCGTGGCCGAGGCCGCGGTCGTGGGTGCCACCGACGACATGACCGGACAAGCAGTCTGCGCCTTCGTGATCCTGAGGTCCGAGGCAGCACAAGCAAGCGCCGAGCGCGACGACGACAATGCGGACACGGTCGCTGAGCTCAGGGCTCACGTGGCGAACGAGATCGGAGCGATCGCCCGGCCCCGCCAGGTGATGGTCGTTGCCGAGCTGCCGAAGACCCGATCCGGCAAGATTATGCGCCGACTGCTTCGTGATGTCGCTGAGGATCGCGAGGTAGGTGACGTGACAACTCTTGCGGATTCAACCGTCATGGACAAGATTCGCGGGGGCCTGTCCAATGAGTAGCAAAAATTTGCCAAACCTTGACTGAATACAGTCTCGATCCCCAAGCAAGACAAGGCATCATGGACATATCGACGCGGCACGACGCGAAAGCGCTCTGTGCCCCTGGCTGTCACGGGACCGGGTAGTCGAATGGTGCCCACCCGGCACTAACAGGGGGTGCCGGGTGGGCACCAATATCTTTTGGTGCTGACGCCGGTGGGTACGGCCGGGTTGCTCTGCGGGCAGGGACCGGCGGGGGTACAG
>JBATUU010000265.1:0-1710 GCA_049671385.1 Ornithinimicrobium sp.
TTGGACCAAGTTTCTGGGAGCGTGACTGATGTCTACTACATCCCGAGTGCCACAAGGTGCCGAGGAGGTCCGTGCCGAGCAAGGCACCCGCACGGCTCCGGGTCGTGAGGAAGAGAACAACAAACCCACACTTCCGGGTGCGGTGATCTGGAGCGATGAGCGAGTAGGTAGCGCCAAGGGGATGAAATTCCTCCTTCGCAAGGTGTTCCCCGATCACTGGTCGTTCCTGTTGGGCGAGGTAGCCATGTACTCCATGGTGATCTGCCTGATTACCGGCACGTTCTTGACCTTCTGGTACATCCCGAGCATGGGCACTGTGGAGTACGAAGGTTCCTATGTTCCGCTCAAGGGTCTGCCGATGAGTGAGGCCTACGCCTCGACGTTGGACATCTCCTTCGACATCAAGGGCGGGTTGCTCATCCGTCAGTTGCACCACTGGGCGGCGCTGCTATTCGTGGTCGGTATCGCCCTTCACATGGCCCGTGTCTTCTTCACCGGAGCCTTCCGCAAGCCTCGCGAGATCAACTGGGTCATTGGAACGGTTCTCTCGCTGCTGGCCATCATCGAAGGCTTCGCTGGCTACTCACTTCCGGATGACCTGCTCTCAGGCACTGGTATCCGTGCCATGCAGGGCTTCATGCAATCTGCTCCTGTCATCGGTAGCTACATGACGTTCGCGATCTTCGGTGGTCCATTTCCCGGGGAGTACATCATTCCCCGCCTCTACATCGCTCACGTGTTGCTGATTCCGGCTCTCCTCGTCGGGCTCTTCACCGTTCACATCGTCTTGGTGTTGGTGCACAAGCACACGCAGTACCCCGGACCCGGGCGAACCAACAACAACGTCGTTGGTTTCCCCCTGATGCCGGTGTACATGGCGAAAGCCGGTGGGTTCTTCTTCATCGTCTTTGGTATCACCGCATTGATCTCCTCCGTCGTCTCCATCAACCCGGTCTGGGTCTTTGGACCGTACGACCCAACCCAGGTCACGGCTGGCTCTCAACCGGACTTCTACATGTGGTTCTCTGACGGTGCCCTGCGTCTCCTACCGGGTTGGATGGAGTTCACCGCCTTCGGTAACACGTACGGCTTCAACATCTTCTTGGGATCATTGGTGCTGCTGCCGTTGGTCTGGATCGTCTGTGGGGTCTATCCGTTCGTTGAGTCCTGGGTGACCGGCGATAAGCGTGAGCACCACCTCTTGGATCGCCCACGCAACGCTCCGGTGCGCACCGCTGTCGGCGCATCCGCCATCTCGCTCTACCTGGTGCTGGCCATGGGATCGGTCAACGACATCCTCGCCATCAAGTTGAACCTGTCGATCAACGACCTCACGATGCTCTTCCGAGCGTTGTTCTTCGTGTTGCCGATCATCACTTTCGTCGTGGTCAAGCGCTTGTGCATCTCTCTTCAGAGAGCGGACCGTGAGGCCGTGCTTCACGGCAGCGAGAGCGGTCGAATCGTCCGCACTCCCGAGGGCGAGTTCTATGAAGTCCACGAGCCGCTTGACCCCTACACCCGCTGGACGCTCGTGCAGCATGAGCCAAAGTATCCATTGGCGCTCGAGCAGGGTATTGAAGTGGACGAGCATGGGGTCGCTAAGCCGATGCCGGTAGGAAACCGACTCCGACGGGCGTTGTCCGACTTCTACTTCCGTGATCAGATCCAGCCCGTGACGCCAGCCGAGTTGTCGGCTGCGCACTCCCACGG
>JBATUU010000266.1:0-15947 GCA_049671385.1 Ornithinimicrobium sp.
GCTCCACCGTCCCGACGAACTTCGGGTCGTCGGCCTCGATGAAACCGGTCAGCGGCAAGACCAGCAGAGAAGCGTCGACCTCCGTAGTCTCGTAGTGCTGCGTGAATGAGTTGATCTCAGCGTTGAAACCTTTGCTCATCACCTCTTCTCGAACTTCGTCGCGGACCTTCTCCCACTGCTCGGTGGACCCTTCGAGGCCGTGCTCGTTCACGGCTTGCAGGGCCCGATCCATCGCGACCCACACCATCACGCGGGAATGGGTGAAGGCTTGCTTGTCGCCGCGCATCTCCCACAAACCGTGGTCCAGCTCATGCCAGTCCTGCGCAAGGTCATCGATCAGCGAACGTTGCAAACGCCAGGAGTCGGTGGTTTCCTCCACGCCCTCATCCCGCAGCATTTCCAACGCGATCATGATTTCGCCCAGCACGTCGGTCTGGCGTTGGTTCACCGCTTCGTTTCCGATTCGCACGGGCGTCGAGTCGGCGTATCCGGGTAGGTGATCCAACTCCCGCTCGGGCATCAACCGGCTGCCGTCGAGGGTGTACATGATTTGCAGGTCATCGGGGTCCCCGGCCACCGCCCGCAGAAGCCAGTCGCGCCACAGCACCGAACGGTCACGCAGTCCGGAGGACAACAGTGCTTGCACCGTTTGAGCGGCATCGCGCAGCCAGGTGTATCGGTAGTCCCAGTTGCGCTCCCCACCGAGTTCTTCGGGCAACGAGGTCGTCGGTGCGGCCACGATGCCACCGGTCTCGGCGTGAGTCATCGCCCGCAGCACCAGCAACGAGTGATTCACCGCCTCGGCATACCTGTCCAGCCCGCAGCCGTCACCAATCCAGTCGCGAGACTCCTCCATCGTCTCTTCGAGTCGGGCGTCGACATCGATCGGCTCGGGCAAGTCCAGGTATGACGGCGACCACACCATGCTGAAATGGATGACGTCGCCCTCGGCCACCTCGAACTCGTCGACATGGCGCTCGCTCTCAGGCTGCGGCAAGCGGGGGCCGCGCAAGATCAGCATGTCCGGACCGGCTACGGCGACCAATGCTTCGTCGCCACCGTGATCGCTGGGGTCGGGTTCCTGCCGGAGCCACGGCACGGTCTGGCCATAGCCAAGGCGCACGATCCACTCGTGCTCCATCGTGACCGTTCCCGAGACGCCGTCGATCCGGCGGACCAGATCGGCGCGTCCATCGGCTGGATGCATCACGTCGGTCACCCGCACGGTGCCGCTCTCTGTTTCATGCGTGGTTTCCAGCACCATCGTGCCCTCGATATATCGGCGCGTCGTTTTTCCCTCATCCTTAGGCGACAACATCCACCGGCCGTGCTCGGGCCCACCGAGCAGGGCCGCGAAGCAGGCGTCCGAGTCGAAGCGAGGAAAGCACAGCCAATCGACTGACCCCTTCGCGGAGATCAAGGAGGCCGTGTGTCGGTCCCCCACCATGGCGTAGTCCTCAATGGGTTTTGACATCTTGACACCGTAGAGCAGACCTCGGTGCAGCGCTCGACATCCGATGACGGATGGGACACTGCACAACTCGGTACCGGCACGTCCTGTTGGCGTGATCGCCCGTCGACGTCAGGAGCAGGGCGGTACATTCGGGTATGAGTTCCCATCGACCGAGCACTGATGCGCTTTCGACGCTCATCGCGGGACTACCCACCGGCACGGCGACCACCGACGCTGCGATCTGCGAGAACTATCGGCGAGATTGGGCACGTGACCCCGGCGCTGGAACACCGGTGGCCGTGGTCCGCCCGACGAGCGCCGAACAGGTACAGGCGGTCGTGCGATGGGCAGCCGAACATCAGGTGCCCGTGGTGCCGCGCGGCGCGGGTAGTGGACTCTCGGGAGGATCCTCAGCCGTCGACGGCGGCATCGTGCTCAGCCTGGAGCGGATGCGCTCCATCGAAATAGACACCGCAACGCGCGTCGCCGTCGTCGAGCCGGGGGCCTTCAACGCGGAGGTGAAGGCAGCCGCTGCGGCCGCGGGGCTGTGGTACCCGCCCGACCCGTCATCGTTCGAGATCTGCTCGATCGGAGGGAACATCGCCACCAATGCGGGGGGCCTGTGTTGCGTGAAGTACGGGGTCACCACCGACTACGTCCTCGGGCTCGACGTGGTCCTCGCCGACGGGACGCTGGTCACCCTCGGAGGCAAGCGCATCAAAGATGTTGCCGGGCTCTCCCTCCTCAAGTTGTTCGTCGGCAGCGAAGGCACGTTGGGTGTGGTGACACGGGCGATCGTGCGCCTGATCCCGGCTCAGGGTGCTCGCTCAACCCTGGTTTCGACCTTTGCAACGGTCCGCGACGCCGCCGCAACCGTGGTGGCCGTCGGACAGACCCTGCGGCCATCGATGATGGAGCTGATGGATGCGCCGTCGATCAACGCCGTCGAAGATCTGCGGCCGATGGGCCTGGACCGCAGCGCGGGTGCCCTGTTGGTCGCGCAGTCCGACGCTCCAGGGGAGGCCAGGGTTGCCGAGGTCGCCGCTATCGAGGCTGCGAGCCGGGCCGCCGGGGCTACCGAGGTTTTTGTCACCGACGACCCGGACGACGGTGAGATGTTCGTCGCCGCCCGGCGAGCGGCATTCCCCGCGATGGAGGCTCGAGGCTCTCTGCTCCTGGAGGATGTCGGCGTGCCGGTGCCTCTGCTCCCGGAGTTGCTGGACGGGATCAGCCAGATCGGGTCGCGCCATCAGGTCGAGATCGCCGTCGTCGCTCACGCCGGGGACGGCAACACCCACCCGATCATCGTGTATGACCCCTCGGACACGGAGGCGCAGCACCGGTCGTTGCGCGCATTCGAGGAGATCATGGCGCTCGCGATCTCTCTGGACGGGACGATCACCGGCGAGCATGGGGTGGGCCGCACAAAGAAGGCAGCGCTGCCTGATCAAGTCGGTCCCGAGGTGATGGCATTGCAGCGCACGATCAAGAAGGCGCTCGATCCCACCAACATCATGAACCCCGGCGCTGTGCTGTGAGCCGCTAGGCCCACACGAGGTTGCGGTCTCCCTGGTGCATTCCACGCGGGGAAACCAAGTGCGCGCACACAGCCCCCAAGTGCTCGGGTATGGGCTTCGAAGCGCGAGTTCGCGCAGACGAGGACGGCTTGCGCGCATTTCGCTCACCTGCCCGCGTTTTGTTCACCTGCGCGCATTTCGCTCACCTGCCCGCGTTTTGTTCACCTGCGCGCATTTCGCTTACCTGCGCGCGTTCTTACCAAGCGCGCTCTGCCAGTCTTTGACGTTTGCCTGGGACAGAAATGAAAGACCCCCGCGCCCTGAGGCTGACGGGGGTTTCGAACGTGAACTGCTTGGCGGTGGCGGTGGGATTTGAACCCACGGAGGAGTTGCCCCCTCACACGCTTTCGAGGCGTGCTCCTTAGGCCGCTCGGACACGCCACCGCGTCCGAGGTTACCTGAGGCGCCGCGCTGCGAAAAACTCCGAGAGTTGGGCCTGGCAGTCCGATTCGAGCACCCCGGCGACAACCTCTGCCCAGTGCAGGCTGCGCCGATCGCGCGGCAGATCCCACACCGACCCACACGCGCCCGCCTTTGCGTCGAATGCCCCGAACACGATCCGGTCAACACGGCCCAAGAGCGCGGCACCTGCACACATGGCGCAGGGCTCCAGGGTCACCACCAGCGTGCACCCCGATAACCGCCAGGTATGCAGCCTCTCCCCCGCCCCGCGAAGCGCCACGATCTCGGCGTGCCCGGTGGGGTCATCGCCTGCTTCGCGAATGTTGTGTCCCTGCCCGATGACCTCACCCAAAGCATCGATGACGACAGCGCCCACCGGAACATCAACCGGCCCGGCCGGCTCATCGCTGGCTGCGGCAGGGCCATCCTCGGCAGGCGCCACCAAGGAGGCTTGCGACAACGCACGACGCATCCACGCCGCATACCCCTGTGCTGCCCATCCCGGCAACGCCGGGTCGGGCGATGAGGGGCCGGGTGTGTTCACCACAACAGTGTGGGCCATGGCCTACCGCAGGTGTCCCGTACGCTGGATATCCTCGGCGGCATGCAGATCGCAGAGGCGCAACGCGACGTGCGCGAGATCTACCGCGGCGGCGCCACGGGGACGACGGTGTCTGGCGCAGTCTGGCTGATCGCCGCAGCGGTGGCCCAATGGGTCGACATCGAAACAGCGGTGATCGTCCTCTTCGTCGGCGGCATGCTGATCTTTCCGCTGAGCGCGGCGCTGCTGCGCATCCTGGCTGGCCCGGCAACCCTGCCCCGCGGACACCCGATGAATGCCCTGGGCGCCCAGCTGGCCGTGGTCGTGCCCCTCGGTGTCCTCCTGGCAGCGCTGGTCTCCACCGCGCGACCGGAGTGGTTCTTTCCCTTCGCTGCAGCGATCGTCGGCGCGCACTACTTTCCGTTCGTCTTTCTCTACGGGATGGGCGAGTATGCGGTGCTGGCGGCTGTGCTGGTGACCCTGGCCGCTGTCCTCATCCTCTGGCCGGCCGGGGTGGCCACCGCGGCATGGGCGACCGGCCTCGTCGAATTGCTCGCCAGCCCGGTCCTGCTGTGGGGCGCTCGCCGCCGATCGGGTTCCAGCCCCACCGATACCCCGACACAAGCCTGAGTGCCTGATGGCGCACACCTGTAGATTTCACGCATGCGCGTCCATGTAGCCGACCATCCGCTCATTGCCCACAAGCTGACCTATCTGCGCGACAAGCGGACGGACACACCGACCTTCCGCCGGTTGACCGATGAGCTGGTGACGTTGTTGGCCTACGAAGCCACCCGCGAAGTGCGCACCGCGCCGTTCGACATCGAGACACCTGTGGGGCCGACCACCGGGATCCGCCTCGCTAGCCCCAAGCCTATGGTGGTGCCGATCCTGCGCGCCGGCCTGGGGATGCTCGACGGGATGATGCGGATGGTGCCGACCGCCGAGGTCGGCTTCTTGGGGATGGTGCGCAACGAGGAGACGTTGGAGGCGACGACGTATGCCAACCGGTTGCCCGATGACCTCTCCGGGCGGCAGTGCTACGTGTTGGACCCGATGCTCGCAACCGGCGGCTCGCTGGCGGCCGCGATCAACTATCTCGTCGACCTGGGCGCGGATGACATCACGGCGATCACCTTGCTTGCCGCCCCCGAGGGCGTCGACAGCCTGCATGCCTCGCTCGGCGATATCGAGCCACCGCTACGCCTGGTCACCGGCGCCATGGACGAACGCCTGAACGACAAGGGCTACATCGTGCCCGGCCTGGGTGATGCCGGGGACCGCTTGTATGGCGTTGTCTGAGCCGGCGGGCGCCTGCACAGCCCACCCAGTGAGCAGCCGCAGCGAGATCGAGCCGTTCCATGTCATGGAAGTGCTCAAAGCCGCGCAAGTCCGCCAGCGTACCCACGGCGATCTCATTTTGATGTGCGTCGGCCAACCGTCCACAGGGGCACCCGTGGTCGTTCGCGAAGCGGCCAAAGCCGCTGTGGACGCATCGCCCTTGGGTTACACCGATGCCACCGGCATCCTGCCGCTACGCGAGAAGATCGCGGCGCATCACCGCGACTGGTACGGCATCGAGGTCGACGCCGATGACGTGATGGTGATGACCGGATCGTCGGGTGTTTTCTCCACGGTGTTCCTCGCCGCGTTCGACGTCGGTGACGTCGTCGCAATGATCCGGCCCGGCTATCCCGCATACCGCAACACCCTCGCCGCTATGGGGTGTGAGGTCCTCGAGCTCGACTGCGGCCAAGACACCCGATACCAGCCGAGGCTGGCGATGCTGGAGTCCTTGGACGCACCTCCGGCCGGACTCATCGTTGCGAGCCCGTCCAACCCCACCGGCACGGTCATCGACCCTGCCGAGCTGGCGGCGATCGCTGCCTGGTGCGAACAGAACGACTGCCTGCTGATCAGCGATGAGATCTATCACGGCATCACCTACGGCGCTCCAGCCGCGAGTGCGTGGCAGACCTCGCGGCAGTCTGTCGTGGTTGGCTCGATCAGCAAGTACTTCTCGATGACGGGGTGGCGCCTGGGCTGGGCGCTGGTCCCCGAGCACCTGCGTCGGCCGATGGAGATCCTCGCCCAGAACCTCACCATCTGTCCGCCGGTCATCTCCCAGCACGCGGCGCTCGCGGCCTTCGGACCAGCCGCTCGTGACGAACTGCGCGGACACGTGCAGCGGTATGCCGACAACCGCGCGCAGCTCGCTCGGCGCCTGCCGGAGTTGGGACTGGCATCGGCAACGGTGCCCGACGGCGCCTTCTATGTGTGGTGCGACATCAGCCATCTCACCTGTGACTCCGTGACCTGGTGTCAGCAGGTCCTTGCCGACACCGGCGTGGCTCTGACGCCGGGTGTCGACTTCGACACCGCAGCCGGTCATCAGATGGTGCGGATGAGCTTCTCAGGGACCACCGCCGACCTGAACGAGGGGATCGACCGCCTGGCCGCGTCGGCGTGGCTATCTCCCGACCGCGCGACGTAACTGCAATGATGTGAGTTGTCCTGTGATGTCCCAACCGCCCCAAGGAGTTCGCTGATGCCAGGCCCGATCAAGCGGATACTGCTGTGGTTGCTGTTTGGATTCTTCATCTACGCCATCATCACCAGTCCTGACCGTGCTGCCGACATCGTCGAGGCCGTCTGGGACATCATTGCCGATGGGTTCCGCAACATCGGACGATTCTTCGACGCACTGATGAGTTAGTCATGCTCGGCTCCTCGGAGATTGCCGAGTCCGGTGTCAAGGTCAGTTCTAGGATCCTTCGCCGGTATGTCTTGCGGGGCGAGCAGGTTGAGGTAGCGACCCGGCAACACTGGGCCAAATTGGCCGAGCCGGTCTTCACGGTGCTGATTGGCTTCTTCGTTGTCTCCTACATATCCGTGGGGCTGGAGCGGGCGTTCGGAGACTTCGGGCTATACCTGTGGTGGGTGTGGTTTGGCCTGATCGGGCGGCTGATCTGGCGGGTCTTCGAGTGGCGCAATGAGTGGTTTGTGGCAACCGACAAACGGCTGTTGCTGACCTATGGCCTGTTCACGCACAAGGTGGCGATGATGCCGCTCGGCAAGGTCACCGACCTTAACTACGGCCGCTCGATCACCGGCCGGATGCTCGGGTATGGCGACTTCACACTGGAGTCGGCGGGCCAAGACCAAGCACTGCGCAAGATCAACTGGCTGCCGAGCCCGGATCAGACCTACCGCCGGATTTGCGACATCATCTTTGGACCAGAGCGCTTCGATAGCGATGACAGTCTCGCGCAGCAAGAGGATCCATCCCGGCCGGACTCCGACCAAACCGACTTCGACCACCGTGCGCCCGATTACCCGGAGCCACCACGACAGCGGTATACCTCGGACAAAATCGCTGCGGAGGCCGATGGTGGCCGAGCGGATGAACTCGATGGTCACTACTACGTCGACGACGACACTGAGGACGACACCTACAGCGACACGGGTGAATATAACGCCGGTGACGATGACACTCACGACGATCACACGCACGACGATGACACTCACGACGATGACACTCACGACGATGACTCTCACGACGATGACACTCACGACGACGCGGCGACTGCAGACTCGGTGGGCACGCCGGACACTGAAGAGGCGTTCGATGGTGTTGATGATGCCGAAGAAGACGACGGTGCTGATGCAGGTACTTATAACGGCACTGATGACGGCACCGATGATCCGTGGGTTGTCGGGAGCACAGATCGCGATGAGGCTGGGGACGAAGAAGCCGCCGCAGAGTCGGCCGACGAGAGTGACGACGTTTGGGTCGTTGACGACAAGCCGATCGAGTGGGGTCCCAGCCCAGGCGACTCCGACGACAGCTGGCAGAGCTCGCGCGAGGGGGCATCGTCATACCAGCGGGTTCAGCCACGCAAGCGCACCAGCTCCGAGGAAGACGACGACATCACCGGTCCGATACCTCCGGTCAGGTGAGCTCGAGCGCGTAGCGATCGCCAGCCCGAGTGAAGCCGATCCTTGGGTAGTAGGGCTCGGTCATGTCCGGTGAAGAAAGCACCCTGGTGAACCCTCGATTGGTGAAGATCTCCGACGTGCGAAAGACGAACTCACCGGGTGACAGATCCCGATAGCGCAGTGTCACCCAGTCGAGCTCCACCTGAGCCACACCATCGCCGGCATCCTTGAGCACCACGACGCCGACCGTCTCATCGCCGCGCAGCACGATAAAGGTCATGTGCCCCGCGTTGAGTCCCTCGAACCCCGGATCGGTCTTGGCGATATCGCGGCGATGCGTGGCCATCAGATGCTTCAGATATCGATCATCCGGCTCGACTTCGATCACCGTGTATTCGTTCGGATCATGCTGCGTCCGATAGATCTTGACCAAGAAGAACACGTTGATCAGAGCCAGGACGACGTTGAGGCCGACCATCGGCCAGACCTCGATGATCAGGTTGTACACACCGAGCAGCACACTTCCGAGCAGGTTGATCACGCGCAGCCGGACGACCCGAGCCTGCAGTAGTGACAGGACGAGGATCCCGGACCCTGCCCACCCGAGCACTTCAATCCAGTTAATGTTCACGGGGGGAGCCTATGCCCGCTGGCAACGGGCGTGGAGCCACTAGACTCGGCGCCGACATTACCCAAGGGCTGGGAGGCCATGTGGCAGTCCGAGAGATCACGGTGATCGGGCATCGCGCTCTGCATCAACCCACCAAGAAGGTGCGCGAGGTGACGGACGAGATCCGGGTGCTGGTGCAGGACATGTTCGACACCATGGAAGCGGCCGAAGGTGTGGGCCTAGCCGCTAATCAGGTCGGCGCCCGCCTGCGATTGTTCGTCTACGACTGCCCCGGCGTCGGCGAGGTGCAGCACCGAGGGGTCGTGATCAACCCCGTGTTGGAACGGCTCGGCGCTCCGGCACCGCTCGATGAGGACCTCGATGGGGAGGGTTGCCTGTCCGTGCCTGGCGAGTACTTCCCACTGGCCCGCTTCCCACGAGCCAGAGTCACCGGCACCGACCTCGACGGGGCCCCTGTTGAGCTGGTCGGTGAGGACCTTTTTGCCCGGTGCCTGCAGCATGAGACGGAGCATCTCGAAGGCACGCTGTATGTAGACCGGCTCACCGGGCCGTGGAAGCGCGAGGCCCGTGAGGCGGTCAAGGACCGAGGGTGGCAGAGCGATGGGGTGACGAAGTGGGACCCAGCGAAGCTCAAGGCCGAGAAGGTCTGAAGTTCTTTGCCGTTCCACTGAGCACGAAGGCGCCGGCGATGGGTGGCCCAGTCGCGATGGCGATGGCTAGTGCCTCGTCAGCGCTGCGCCCGGCTACCAACTCCCGATGCACTGTCCCCATCGTTTCGCGCGCATCTTCATCCGGGATCCGACACAAGCCCGCCATGACAGCTCCCGCACCGAGTCCGAGCAATCCAGAAGCCAACCCCACCGGTTCCTGACCGCCTCGCATCGTGGATCGTCCGACCTCGCATGCACTGAGGATCACGAGGTCCGCCTTCACGCCGCTGCTTTCGACGTCGTAGACAAACAACGGGCCATCCGACAGTTGGACGGAGGCAAACATCGGGTTCTGCTCCAGGTGGCTGCCGTGGGCCGCGACATGCACCAGGTCAGCGCTGGCAAGCGCGGTTCGCAACCGTTCCGCCGTGCCGCGCTCCGCCGGTATGCAGGTCGCCTCACTCCAGACGCGGCATACGTCACGTACTTCATCGTCGGCCGTCTCCAATCCTGGCCCGGCGATAGCAACGACCCGTGGATCAGCCCTGACGGCTAGGGCATCGGAGAACGAGTGAGCGCGGGCTGTCCACTCAGTGGCAGAGGCGGACAGGGTGATCGGGATGTCGCGCAGGGACGGCATCATCGCCCAGGGCACCCCGCCGGTCAGCCCGTCGGGCACGATCAGCACCCGCCGTGAGCCCAGACGCATCGGCGCGATCAGCAACCGATCCAACTCCTGCATCTGAGCCTGGAGTGACTGAGTCACCGCACCGCGAAAGATCCCCAGGTCGTGTCGGCCGATGGCATCCAAGTCTGAGATCGCCCGACGCGCGCACTCGCGGACCTGCTCCTGGGGTGCCAGATCCCAAACCTGACCGCGGCCGTTTCGGACGGTGATGGCACGCACCCTGCCATCGGCGGCGAAGTAGGACACCAAGTCCGTTCCCCTGCTGTCCAGGGTTTTGCGGGTGAGCCCATAGTCGATCGCGGTGACCGGCTCATGGACGCCAGAGGAGCTGGCCCAAGAGTGCTCGCGCACCCTGACCCTCAATCGATGTTCACGACCTTGCTCAGCATCACGTTCATCGATGCTCAAGTGGGGGTCTTCGGCTAGCTTGATCCGCACCTCCCGCAACTGAGCGAGGAGAGTCACCAACTCCGGGTCGCGCGGTGGCCGAACCGGTCCCAGTCGGTGCGTCAGGGCGCGCCAGCGCTCCGTCGTATTGAAAACGTCCCGAGGCGTCCGATGCAGTGCTAACTCAACGTGCAAGGCAGCGGCTGAGGCGGCCGAAAAGCTAATCGCGGTGCGCAGATCGGTGCTGCCTGAGCCCATCTGTTCTCGCAAGATGGCCTGCGGTGCCTGAGCCAGAACTCGTCGAGCCAGGGATTCATCGCCCTGCCGCCGGGCCAGCCGCGCCTTGAGCTCAGCCACCTGCAAGAGGGATCGGGGCCGCAGGCTCACCGCCGCGCGGGTGACTTCCTCGAGGTAGGTAGACGAGTCCTCAACGTTGCCGGTTCGCCAAGCGGCACGAGCCGCAACCAGATAGTGAGAGGCGCGAAGGAAACGATCCGCATCGACCAGGATCGGCTCACGCTCGGCGACCCTGTCCAGAACAGCCGCTGCAGCCTCGTCGGCGTGCAGCGGGTCGACGGTGCGCAACAGATCGATCTCGTCGAGGACGATGCTGGCCTGGGCTGCGCGGTAGGGCTCACCGCGTTGCCTGAACCGTTGCTGAGCAGAGCTCGCCCACCGCCTTCCTGGCTCGATCTGATTGGATCGCCCATACACTTTGGCCAACTCCAACTCGATCTCAGCCAGCACCTGACTCTGCGAGTCCTCCCCGGTCAGCTCAGCTGCCTCACGGAGAGCGGCACCCGCCTCACGCAGCAAACCCGCGTCGATCAACACGCGGCCGCGGTCGAGGCGAACAATCGCGCCAGAGACGCCCGTCGCCATGGCCTCGACGCCGCTGAGCAACTCCAGAGCGGTCGGGAGGTCACCGCGCAGGTATGCGGCGTAGCCCTGATTGCTGCGGCTCATGAAGGCTTCTTTGTCATGACCGCCGGCCAGGGCGATCTCGGCGCTGCGAGCGAAGATGCGCTGGGCTTCTGCTGGCTGACCCATCTGCATCACGATCGTGCCTTGGTTCAACAGAAGAGCAGCCTGATCCCGAGTGGGTAGCGCACCTAGATACTCCGCACCACGGTTGATCTCACTGAAGGCTTCGGTGTACCGCCCCGTCCTGGCCAGGAGCGAGGATCGCTGAGAAGACAGCATGGCGAGCATCGATGCTTGATCTCTGGCAGCGACGGAAGCTGTGGCGAGCCATGTCTCTGCTTGTTGCATCCCCTCGATCTCGAACACGGCCAGGGCCAAACCCACGGAGGCTCTAAACCGAAATTCCTCAGGTGACTGCGGTCGGTCCGGAGCTGGAGCCCAACCCGCGCCCGGCTCCGTTCTAGCGGTTCGATCCGGGAGCCCGTCATCGGACTCCGCAACGCTCAGGGCAGCCTGAAGTAGCCGGCGGGCTGTCGCGGGCTGACCCGCGTCAAGTGCTGCCTTGCCCCGTTCAAGCAGGTCCAACGCTGACGTCGCTGTGATGTGACCTCCATCAGGTCCGCTCTCAGCGACGAGTTGTCGCTACAGAGTGATGGTGGGCGTAATGATAGGCCGGGTCAACTTGTCTTCATCGGCCCAGACGATGAAATGTGCCGGACCGGAAGGGAGACCGGTGAATGCGCAACGGCCGTGGGCATCGCACACTTCCTCGAGGTCGTTGCCTTCCAGGCTTACGCCGTCCCCGCTGAGCCGCACCTCAACAAGCGCACCTCCATGGGTCACCCAACAGTCGACGCGGACCCCGTCGGCGTCGCTCGACATAGTCACCATCAGACTAAGGTTGCTGCCGCTGAAGCTGATGCTGTCGACTCGTTCACCCTCCGTCGAACGCGCCATCGCCATCGGCATCGCAGTGAGTTCAGCGACCTCGGCTTCCAACATCCGGACTGTCATCGCGTACTTCACCCGCTCCGCCAGAGCAGGCGGCACGGGATCGACAAGGGAGACAACCTCCCTGATCTCAGCCAAGACACGGGCGTCGTGCTCGTCCAAGGCTCCGAACTCATCCACTGGACTAGTCATGACAGTTCTCCAAACCATGCTGGGTCGTTGCTCAAAGAAGTGCGCAATGTGGCCAGGCAGCGACCACGGGTAGGGCCGATGCTGCCAACCGGCATCTTGAGGGCCTCGGCGATAGTGCCGTAGTCCGGCTTGTCGGCGAAGGCGATCACTTGCAGGAGGTGCTTACACCGCTCACTGAGCTCGGCCACGTGCTGCCAGAGCATGCGTTGGCGTTCGGTCAACAGCGTGTTGTGCGCAGGTCCGGGCTCGGCAGCGGCAGCCTCGGGTTGAAGGTCCAGGTCGGCGCTGTCCCGCCCAGCAACCTTGTGCTGCCTCCATGCCTCGCGCCGCACGGTGGTCACCATCCACGACAAGACTGCGCGCGGCTGCTCGATGCTGTCCGCGTGATCGACCAGCCGCAGCCACGCAGTCTGGGCAACGTCCTCGGCTGCGACCGGCGACAGGCTCTGTGCTCGCGCCGTCTGCCACAACAGCGGCGTCAGCAGGTCGACCAGTTGGCCCATCGCCTGAGGGTCACCGCCACGGTAGGCGGTGAATGCGATCGCTGCGCGATCGGTCAACGTTGGGGGGTTCGCTGCGGTGTCCGCTGCTTGGGCGTCCTCGCGAATCATCACGACCGCCCCCACTGCAACTCGACCCCCAGGGCTTTCCAACCCCGAGCCAGAGCCGCATCGAGCGAGATGTCACCCGGATCGAGCGAAGCGAGAACCCGGGCCAGCTCTCCAGCCAACACAGGTGCAGCAAAAGAGGTGCCGCTCCACATCGCGAACCCGCCCCGGTAGTCATCCGGGTCAACGCTCGCCCGCGGCGGCTGTCCCAAAGGTTTCGGCGGCCCGGACGCCGGGGCGCTGATCGTCCCCTGGGCTGACCCGTTGAAGGTGGTCGGCATCGTGCTGATGACACAGGCGCCGATCCGCGTGCAGCTCACCCACGGCGCCTGGTTGCTGAACAGCGCCGTGCTCGATCCGTTGGGGTTCAACGCCCCAACGCTTGCCAGCGGGAGCCGGTCGGCTTCAAAGTGGCCAGGAGCCTGAGCCAGTCCGGCCGGAATCAAGGGCTCTGCGGTGCTGTCGTTGCCTGCTGCTGCCGCCACCAGGACCCCAGTCCGCCCGAAGTTCGCCATGAGCAGCGACATCAAGACCGTGTGCTGTCGGTCAGCTGGTGTTTCCTCGTAGTAGCCGATGGACATCGACACGACGTCGACAATCCATTCCGGCTTGTTGAAGACCTGGCCGTCGATGTGTCGAAGCAACACCTGCAGGAGGGACCGGTAGACCAGATTCTCGGGCACGGCCCCCTCCGCGTCGAGGACCGGGATGGGCATCAGAGTGGCCTCGGGGCAAATCTGGCGCACCATGCCAGCAATGAACGTCCCATGGCCCGCCGCAGGCAGGATCATCCCGAGGTCATCGACGCAGGTGGTGAAGTCGGCGTCCGCGTTGATGCCCCCGATCGTCATACCGTGCCAGGTGACGTCTCGCTCAACTCCGTCCTTGTCTGTGTCATACCAGGGGTGTGGTCCCAGCCCGCTATCGGGGATGACCACCACCGGGCGACGCGAAAGCTCTCGCGCATAGTCGATCGGGTTCGGACCGTGCCAATACGCGGGGATCCGCCCTCCCGTGCCGGGTGTGGCGTACTCCAAGACCGGGTCCCCGTGGCGCCCGTAGTACGGGTGACGTCCGTAGTAGGGGTGTCTGCCGTAGTAGGGATGGCGCCCGTAGTAAGGGTGTCCGCCCCACCCTGGGCTCGCGCTCGGATGCAGCACGTGGTTTAAGGACACCCCGTCGCCCGCATCATCGGCTCGAAGGAGAGCTAAGACCTCTGCGGCGTCCGCCTCCTGGGCTGTCGGTCGCTCAGCGTCGACGCCTTGGCGCTCGACGTCGACCTGGGTGACCCACAACTCCCCCGCCAGATCGCGAGCGCGCTCGGAGGAACGTTCGAGCGCGTCCTCGAAGTCCTCCCTCGGCTTGCCGTCGTCCTCGAGCTGAGTTGGCGTCAAGCGGTAGCCGTAGCGCTCCAAGATCTCATTCAGCTCACGGATCCGATCGTCGACGGGCCAGCCACACACGAGGAGGGACGATGCGTCATAGATCGTTCCCCCAGAATCCTCACCGAGCAGCGCGGATTCTGGTTCCAGAAACTTGATCCTCAAGGCCACGCCACTTCCTCAATCCCGGGTAGAGGTACACAACTTTGTCAGAAGTCTTCTCTGCATGGGAGTACCGCAGATCGGTCTTGATACATCGCGCCTCACATCGCGAGCGCGGCCTGCGAGGAAGGCACCGAGACCTTACATATCCTCCAGCTCGCGCCCTTTGGTCTCGGGCACGAACTTCAGCACGAAGAGTAAAGAGAACACCGCAAAGGTGGTGTAGAAGCCATAGGCGAATCCCAAACCGATATCAGCGAATGTCGGGAACGATGTCGAAATCGCGAAGTTTGCCAACCATTGCGCCGCCGCAGCCACGCCCAGCGCCGTCCCTCGAATGGTGTTGTTGAACATCTCACCCAAGAGCACCCAGACCCCCGGGCCCCAGGACATCCCGAAGAAGACGACGAAGGCGTTAGCAGCGATCAACGCCACGATGCCAGCGGTGTCACCCAGCACCGGCTCCACTTCGCCGAGGTCGTTGGTCACCGTGGCTGCCGTGGCAAAGATGTAGGCCAGGGTGCCAAGTGAGGCGGCCATCCCGGCCGATCCGATCGTCAGCAGTCTGCGGCGACCGATCTTGTCGATCAGCGCGATCGCCACGATCGTCACAACGATGTTAGTGATCGACGTCAGCACGGTGATCGTCAAGGAGTCGGACTCACTGAAGCCGACCGACTGCCACAGCGTCGAGGAGTAGTAGAAGATCACGTTGATGCCGACGAACTGCTGGAACACGGATAGTGCGATGCCGATCCAGACGATCGGTAGCAGTCCGCCGCCACTGGGCTTGACGAGGTCTTTGAGCGAGGACCTGTAGTCCAGTTTGACCGTGCGCTTGATCTCTTTGATGCGATTGTCTATGCCCCGCGTCATCACCGAACGCAAGACCTCGCGAGCGCCCCTGTCGTCACCTCGGGCCACCATAAAGCGAGGCGACTCCGGGATCGTCAGCGCCAACACGCCATACGCCAAGGCGGGTACAACTTCGGCGATAAACATCCAACGCCACGCCGTCAGCCCCCACAGCGGCTCGCCGGATCCGCCCGCAATGGAAGCCAGGAAGTAGTCGGACAACAACGCAACGAAGATGCCGCTGACAATGGCCAACTGCTGCAGCGATCCCATCCGGCCACGGATGGATGCCGGCGAGATCTCAGCAATGTAAGCCGGGGCGATCACAGATGCCGCACCGACTCCCAGTCCGCCTACGACGCGCCAGAGGATGAGGTCCCACTCGGTAAATGCCAGCCCACTTCCGACGGCGCTGATGAAAAACAGCGCCGCAGCCATCACCATGACCCGGATGCGACCGAGACGATCAGCCAGCCGTCCGGCCAGGTAGGCGCCGGCGACGCACCCGAGCAGGGCCGAAGAAACGACAAAACCCAACAGCAGTTTGCCGACCTCGAAGTCGGTCTCGATGGCGCCTACTGCTCCATTGATCACAGCGGTGTGGA
>JBATUU010000267.1:0-2182 GCA_049671385.1 Ornithinimicrobium sp.
GGTCAGTGCGGCGCCGTCTTCGTCCGCGTCGTACTCGCGGGTCCGGCTGATCGCGAGCTGAATGACCGTCGCAGCAAACGGTGCTAGCAGCGCCATCGCGATCAGCGCGATCGGGTTGCCGCCGCCCTCGCGGTTGCCACCCAACATCGAAGAGAACATGGCCATCTGGGCAACAGAGGTGATCACACCGGCAATGGCCGCAGCCACCGATGAGGTCAGGATGTCCCGGTTGTAGACGTGCATCAACTCGTGGCCCAGCACCCCGCGCAGCTCGCGCTCGTTCAGCAGGTGCAGGATGCCCTCGGTGCAGCAGACGGCGGAGTTGGCGGGGTTGCGCCCGGTGGCGAAGGCGTTGGGAGCGGCAGTGGGGCTGACGTAGAGCCGGGGCATGGGTTGATTCGCTGTGGCTGAGAGCTCTTCGACAATCCGATACATCTGCGGCTGCTGCTCCGGGGTGACCGGATAGGCCCGCATCGCTTTGATCGCCAACTTGTCGGAGTTCCAGTAGCCGTATGCCGTCATCGCGACACCGATGAGCGCGAACAGCCAGATAAACCGGCCATTGCCGATGACGGCACCCATGGTCAGCAGAACCGCGAAAATGCCGCCGAACAGGAACGCGGTCTTCAGGCCGTTGTAATGACGATGCATGCTGCTCAAACGTGCTGCCCGCCTGCAGTGTTCCGCCGCTGCCCTGTGAAGATGCTGAGGAGCCAGGGGCTGACCAAGCGCCTGCCACCCGAGTCGCCGGGTAGGTCCGGCACATGTCAGGGTTGGGGTATGACATCGAGCGACAACGCACACGATGCCGACTCTCCGGCCGGCAGCACAGACGCGTCCGACGACTCCCCGGTGGTCGTGGTGACCGGGGCCAACGGGTTAGTCGGATCCGCGGTATGCCGCGCCCTCGCCGAACGCGGAGCGATGGTGCGCGCGGTCGTCCGTCGGGCCGGGACGGCGCCCGAGATAGACGGTGTGAGCGAACACGTCGGTGAGTTTTTTGACGCCCCCTTTGCTGCCACGGTTGTCGAGGGAGCGGCCGCCGTGGTGACCACCGTGCATCCCATGGGTTCCTCTCGCGAAGCCCAGGAGCAGGTGGCTGTTGAGGGCACGCCGGTGCTTGCCCGGGCAGCTGCAGATGCCGCAGTGGAGCGCTTCGTGCACATCTCGACAGCCGCGGTCTACGACCGTTCCCCTGCTAGCGGTGACGTTGACGAGACATCAGCACTGGTTGCTGACGACGCCGGCACCTACGCGGTCACGAAGCGGCAAACGGACGAGGCGTTGGCTGACGTGAGCGGGCTGACCTGTGTGTTGTTGCGGCCCCCGGCCATCATGGGAGCTGGCGAGACATCGATCTGGAACACCCTGCAGCCGGAGAAGATGCGAGAGGACGAGGCGGCTCGGCATACGATCCCGGAAAAGAGTTTCGCCTGGGTGCACGTGGACGATTTGGCTGCCTTCGCCGCCGACGTGGCAGCGGGCGGCATCGCCTCATCGGATGATCCCAGCGAGGGGCCCGTGCCCCACCAGTGCACCCCGGTCAATGTCGCCGCAGGTCCGGCCACCTGGCGCGATTATGCCGGGGCCGCCTGTGCTGCAGTCGGTGTCGACCCTGTCTGGGAGGACGGCGAAACCTGGACCGGCCAGATCCTGGCCGACCGCGCTCACCAGTGGGGATGGACGCCACAGGTCGATCTCCAGGCCGCGCTGGCCGAACTCGACAGCGGCCAGCGCGCGTAGCCTCAGAGCGCCAGAATCACCGGCCGCAGTCGAGCGAGTCACGCGGGCGGCTAGAACAGCCCGATCGGGACGATGCTTGTCCAGACCAGCACCGCTGTGAGTGTGCCGACGATCGTCCATTCGACCGGCGTTGCGGCATCGGGGCTTGCCCCTAGCCCGCTTTCGGATACGTCCTGAGCATTCGTAGCCTCAGTCAGGGCGTCTTGACGCTCCGCTCTGGTGGCCAGGACGGTGATCCAGCGCAGATACACCGCGATGCCCAAGGCCACGTTGAGCGCGGCAACCACCGCGAGCCACCACATCCCCTCGCCAGCCACAGGTCGGATCACGACCACTTTGGCGACGAGACCAACCACTGCCGGTGGCAAGCCTGCGAGTGTCAACAAGGCGAATCCCAGCGGCAGCGCCAACCGTGGCCGGGTGTGCAGCAGACTTGTGT
>JBATUU010000268.1:0-4361 GCA_049671385.1 Ornithinimicrobium sp.
ATCGATGACCTCCTCGACGTGCTCGACCTCAAGCGGGAGGGCAGCACCACAATCAATGTCGCTTCGCCGGAGGCCGCCGGTGAAGATCTCGGCAGCTCCGAGGGCGATGTCTTTTTTGGCCGCAGCCAGCCCCAGCCGCACGGCCGAGCATTTGGGGGCCAAGTGCTCGCGCAGTCGGTGATTGCTGCCGGTCGCACGGTGGCCGAGGTCACCGAGGCCGCAGGCGACCCGCCACGGCATATCCACAGCATGCACGGCTACTTCCTGCGGCCCGGTGATGCACACAGACCGATCCGCTTTCTGGTGGAGCGGATGCGCGATGGCCGCTCGTTCTCCGCACGTCGCATCCATGCGGTGCAGGACGGTCGCATCCTGCTGTCCATGATCACCTCGTTTCAGGACGAGGCCGACGGGCTCGACCACCAAAGCGAGATGCCGCAGGTTGAGGGCCCTGACGGACTCACCTCGGACGCTGACATCTTGAGTGGCATCGATCACCCGCAAGCACGCCACCTGGCCCGACGAGCTGTGGAGATCAAACACGTTGAAGGCCCACTCTTCCTGCCGTCGGAGTCCGAGCAGCACACCGCGCAGCAGCACGTCTGGTTCCGCGTGCCGCGCGCGCTCCCCGATGATCCGTTGCTACACGCCGCAGTGTTGGCCTACGCCTCAGACTTCAGCCTTTTAGAACCCATCCTGCGCAAACACGGCTTGGTATGGGGCGACCCCCGACTGCGCCCAGCCAGCCTGGATCACGCCATGTGGTTCCACAGGACCCCGCGGGCAGATGACTGGATCCTGTATCGGCAGGCTTCGCCATCAGCTCAAAACGGTCGCGGCCTGGGCCACGGATTGATGTTTGCGCAGGACGGCACTCTGATGGCCAGCGTGGCTCAAGAGGGAATGGTGCGCCTCAAGGAGTAGCGGACGCCTTGAGTCACCTCGCGCAGCACGGCCGAGACCGCGGCAGCCCGAGCCGCAGCAGGCTCTCAGATTTCGTCCGCCTGGGCACACAGGTCGGCGACGAGTTCGAAGACGTGTTGTTCGTGGGCGTTGGGCAGGCCGAACATCACCGTCTGCGTACCGATCTCGGCCAGGGCCGCCAACTTTTCCACGGCCTGCGGGACGGTCAGCGTTTCTTCACCGCTATCGGGCAAGGAGGCACCATCGCTCGACAACGCCATTCGCGTAATGACCGTCCGCTCGATCTCGGCCGGGTCGCGGCCCAGCGCTGAACAGTGCTCCTCCAGCACCTCATACTTGGCCTTTACTCCTGCCGGTCCGACGTCGAAGATGTTGCAGGCATCGGCATACTGGGCCACCATCCGCAGCGTCTTCTTCTCGCCACTGCCGCCGACGAGGATCGGGAGTCGCCCGATCGGCGCTGGTGAGTTCAACGGACGGGTGAGTTGGTAGTGCTTCCCCCTGTGCGGCGAGTCGTCGCCAGATCGCATGGTGTGGGCGATTTCCAACGTTTCCTCAAGTTGCTCGAAGCGGTCGGCCAGCGATGGATACGGCACTCCCAAACCGACGTGTTCCTCCTCATTCCAGGCGGCGCCGATTCCCAGCCACGCCCGGCCACCGCTGAGCACGTCCAGCGTGGTGACGGTTTTCATCAAAATGCCAGGGTGCCGGTACGTCACGCCGGTCACTAGGGCGCCGAGCTCGATCGTCGAGGTATGCGCAGCCGCGAAGGCGAGCGCGGAATAGCCCTCGAGCATCTCCAGCTCCGGCGGGCCGATCATGTCGATCTGGAAGAAATGATCCATCACCCACAGGCTCGACATGCCGGCGTCTTCGGCGTCCTTGGCGATCCGAGCGAAAGTGGGGCCAATCGAAGCCGGCGCCTCCGGCCATGAGAAGTACGGGACCTGCAGACCAAGTTTCATTGCTTCAACCTATGCCTTCCCGTTGACACTCGAGCGAACCGCTAGCTGGCCAAGACCCTCCTGAGCTCGTTGACCTGCTAAGGCGTGATCGTGGCCGTGTCGATCACGAACCGATAGCGCACGTCGGAGTCGACCACTCGGTCATAGGCGTCGTTGGCCTGGTCGGCATCGATCAACTCGATCTCCGCGCCAATGCCGTGCTCGGCCGCGACTTCGAGCATCTCCTGTGTCTCAGCGATGCCACCGATCATCGTGCCAGCCATGACCTTGCCACCGGCCAGCAGCGAGAAGGCGCTGAACTCGCACGGCTCACTCGGGCCCCCCACGTTGACCATGGCGCCGTTCGGCTTGAGCGTCGACAGATATGAGTCCAAGGGGAGGTTGGCGCTCACAGTGTTGATGATGACGTCGAATGAAGACGCAAGGTCAGTGAAGGTGGAGTCCTCCGATGTGGATAGATGATCCACCGCGCCGTAGCGCACGCTGTCTTCCTTCTTCGACGTGGTACGGCTGAGCACCGTGACCTCCGCGCCCAGGGCGACCGCGAACTTCACCGCGACATGCCCGAGACCACCCATGCCAACGACGGCAACTTTCTTGCCTGGTCCCACACCCCAACGCTTCAGGGGGCTGTACGTGGTGATGCCGGCACACAGCAGCGGTGCAGCCACGTCGAGGTCGATCTCCTCCGGGATGCTCAGCACAAATTTGTCGCTGACGACGATCTGCTGGCTGTAGCCACCCATGGTCTCTTCGCCGTCGTACCCCTTGCCGTTGTATGTCGGCACAGCGCCTTGAGCGCAGAACTGCTCCTGATCCTGCTTGCAGAACTCGCACTCACCGCACGAATCGACCAGGCAGCCGACCCCGACACGATCGCCCACTACGTAAGACGTCACGGCATCGCCAACCGCCGAGACGGTGCCAGCGATCTCGTGGCCGGGAACCATCGGGAAGATGGAACGTCCCCACTCCTCACGGACCTGGTGAATGTCGCTGTGACAAATCCCCGCATAGGCGACGTCGATCAAGACGTCGTCCTTTCGCAACTCGCGGCGCTCGATCATCGTGGCCTTGAGTGGGGCTCCGGGACCGGCGGTGGACAGTGCGGCAGTGTGGGACATGCAACTCCTTGAACGAACTAACGCGGACTCAAGGGCAAGTCCCACTACCGCTCCAATATTCCGAGCAGGGGGTCGTGCCTTACTCGCTGTCGCCTCCACCGCTGCGCCCTAGAACGTAACCAATGGCTATGCCTGCAGCCGCCGCAAGCGCAATGCCATAACGGCTCAGCAGCGCCGGTCCCAGCGCTCCGCCAAGGTCGATGGCGTCATCAGCGGCGTCAGGCACCGCGTGCAGGTGGGGTGGCGGCGGACTCGACTCTGGAGGCATCTCCGGTGCCGAAGGAGCGCTGTCTTCGTCGACGTCACTGACCTCTGCCACCACCTCCGGCGGCGCTGCAAGGTGCGATTCGATGCATTCCACAAACTTGCCCAGCAGCTTGTCCGAGACATCCTGCATGACTCCACGACCGAACTGTGCTGGCTTGCCGGTGATCGACAAGTCGGTGTGCACGTCGACCAGGGTTCCGCCGTCATCACCATCGGGGCTGAGCGCCAGATTCACGCTCGCCCCAGCCGTGCCGTTACCGCGCTTGTCTTTGCCGCGCGCCTCGATCACTGCCTGGTGCGCACTGTCGTCACGAGACACGAACGCGCCCGATCCCGAATACACCATCGCTATCGGACCGAGCTTGACTTTGACTGTGCCGGAGAACTCGTCCTCGCTGGCCTCCGTCACAGTTGCTCCTGGGAAGCACGAGCCGACTTGATGCAGGTCGGTCAACAGCGCCCAGGTCTGCTCCGGCGAAGCGGGAACGGTGAAGGAGTGCACCAGCTCCACGTGCTCAGCCCCCTGCCGCAGCAAGGACCGCACGGCGGGTGAGCACACCAGCCAAGTGCTTGCGGTAGTCCGCGTCGCCATTCAAGTCCGACGGCGGCGTGGTCCCCTCCCCGACTGCCGCGCAGAGCTCGCGCAGTGCCTCGGTGGTGGCCTCCTTGCCGATCAACTCCTGCTCCAAGGACGCCGCGCGAAGCGGTGTCGAGCCCATGTTGGTCAGCGCCACTTTGGCCTCGGCGATGCTGCCGCCTTCGGCACGCACAGTGGCCGCAGCCGCAACGATCGACCACTGGTGCGAGACGCGAACGAACTTCGTGTACGAACTGCCCCACCCGGTGTGCTTCGGGATGCGGATCGCGGTCAGGAGTTCGCCTTCTTCCACAGCCGTCTCAAAGATGTCCACGAAGAAATCAGCGGCACCCACCGAGCGTTCGCTGCCGTCGGCCGCAGTGATGACCAACTCGGCATCGAGCGCCAGGATGGGCGCGCCCACATCTCCGGCCGGATCGGCATGGACCAGAGCCCCGCCGATGGTGCCCCGGTGTCTGATCTGGGGATCGGCAACCTCAGCGA
>JBATUU010000269.1:0-6434 GCA_049671385.1 Ornithinimicrobium sp.
GGGTGATCGTGACCAATGGCGGCGCTGAGGCGATTCATCTGGTGGCGAGGGCACTCGGTGGTCACCCGCGCAGCGAGCCCGAGTTTGGATTGCACCCGCGGACCGCGCACGGGCCGATATGGCGTAGCAACCCGCATAGCCCGTCGGGAGCGTTGGCGACGATGGGGGAGTCTGCGGATGTCTGGGATGAGGCGTTCTATCCACTGGCAGCGGGGGAATGGACCGCGGCCCGCTCAGGCCTGGTCGTGGGTTCGCTGACCAAGACCTTCACCTGTCCCGGTTTGCGCCTGGGGTATGTGCTGCTGGATGAGACCACGGACCCGGACGAGATGCGCCGACACCAACCGCACTGGTCGGTGAACGCCCTGGCGCTGGCCTGCCTTCCGCACCTGCTGGACTCCGCCGATCTCACCGGTTGGGCCAGCCAGATCGCCACGGCGCGCGACGAATTGGTGGAACTGTTGGCGAGTCACCACCTCACCGTCCAGGCGAAACAGGCCCCGTGGGTGCTTGCGTCGGCGCAGGGCCGCCCGGGGGTGGACCTGCGGACTGAGCTGGCGGCATACGGCGTGCTGGTGCGTGACTGCACCTCCTTCGGTATGCGAGGCACCTACCGGATCGCCGTGCCGGATCGCGCCGGTCTGCGGCAGTTGAGCAGAGGATTGGAACGGGCTGGCGTCGACGGGAACGCGACACGGCACTGAAGGCGTATGCTGACCGCGCATTGTGAACGTCGAAGTCCGGTGAAAGCCCGGCACTGTCCCGCAACGGTGAATCCACCTGAGTCGAAAGTCTCAACGGTGGTCCAGTCCGGTCGAACACACAGTGCGGACCAATTAACCCTCGAGGACAGGGTTCGGTTCGATCGGCACAGGTTCATCACCGTCGTTCGAGCAACCACCCTCGACGACAAGGAGATACCTATGCGATTGCGTACCCTGGCCGCCCCGCTCGCCCTGATCCTGGGCTTGTCGGCGTGCGGCTCCTCGGACTCCGAGCAGGCCGAAGAGCCGACAACCGAGTCCTCGAGCGAGGAGGGAACCGAGACGGGGGCGGCTGATGAGTACCCGGTGACCGTCTCTTCCGACGCCGGTGACATCACCCTTGAGACGGCACCTGAGAACATCGTCTCGCTGTCACCGACATCCACCGAGATTCTCTTCGCGATCGGGGCGGATGACCAGGTCGTGGCGGTCGACTCGTACTCGACCTACCCCGAGGGTGCCCCGGTGACCGACCTGTCCGGCTTCGACCCCAACATCGAGGCGATTACCGCCTACGACCCCGACCTCGTGGTGATCAGCAACGACGCCAACGACCTCGTGGCCGGTCTCGACGAACTGAACATCCCGGTGATCGCCTTCAGCGCCCCGGCCGACATCGAGGCCGGCTATGCGCAGATGGCGGAGTTGGGCACAGCCACCGGGCATGTGGACGAGACCGCTGCGGTGGTCAGCACGCTGCGCGAGGATGTCGACGCCGCCCTCGCCGAGGCACCCTCCGACGCCTCGCCGCGGGTCTACCACGAGCTGGACAGCACCTACTTCTCCGCGAGCTCGTTCGGTTTCGTGGGTTCGGTCTACGAGCAGCTGGGAGCCAGCAACATCGCCGATGAGGCTGACGCGGACCAATCCGGCTTCCCCCAGCTGACCGAAGAGTTCATCATCGAGGCCGACCCCGAGGTCATCGTGATCACCGATCAGGTGGACTACACCGCCGAGGATGTTGCGGCCCGTCCCGGCTGGAGCGAGATCACAGCCGTTCAGGACGACAACATCGTGACCGTGAACGCCGACATTGCCTCACGCTGGGGACCGCGTCTGCCGCAGTTCATCACCACCGCAGCCGAAGCCCTCACCGCCGCCGCAGTCCCGGCGAACTAACCGGCACGCCGGTGACCTTTCCTCAGCCGAACCCCTCGCCTCCGGCGAGGGGTTCGGCGAGCGGTGGGTCATGACACGGCTCGACCTGCCGGAGCTCTCCGAGAAGGGCGCCTTCCAACTGCGCACACGCGTGGTCGTCGTCACGGGCTCGATCGTGGTGGCCGTGCTGCTGCTCTCCACGGCCAGCGGCGCGGCGGGCCTGCCCGTCGGCGGAGTGGTACGCACCCTGGTGAACCTCATCCCGGGTGTGCAGGTCGACAGCACGCTGGACGCCCGGGCCGAGGCGGTCCTGCTGCAGATCCGGCTGCCGCGAACCATCCTGGGCATGCTGGTCGGGGCCGCGCTGGGAATGGCCGGCGCCTCGTTCCAGGGCGTCTTTCGTAATCCGCTGGCCGACCCGTACTTGCTCGGCGTCTCCGCCGGAGCGGGGTTCGGTGCCGTGTTGGCGTTGGGGTTCGGTTTCGATATCGGCTGGGGCGCCGTCTCGGCTGTGCCCGCGGCCGCCTTTGCGGGCGCTGTCGTGGCCGTACTGGCCTCGGTGCTGGTCGCGCGTGGTTCGTGGACCTCCCCGGCGACGCTGCTGCTCAGTGGCGTCGCCGTGGCGGCTCTCTTTTCTGCCGCACAGACCTACGCCCTGCAGCGCCTAGACGAGACCCGGGCGCGAGAGGTGCTGACGTGGCTTTTCGGTCGCCTGGCCACCAGCGGCTGGGATCAGGTGCTCCTGCTGTTGCACTATGTGCTCCTATGCGGTGGCGTCCTCGTGATGCTGCGCCGACACCTCGACGTCCTGCGACTGGGTGATGAAGAAGCGCGCAGCCTGGGCCTCAACCCCGCGCGCTCTCGACTGGTCATCATCACCTCGGCCACTCTGTTGACCGCAGCTGCCGTGTCGGTCAGTGGGCTGATCGCCTTCGTCGGGCTCGTCGTCCCGCACATCGTACGGTTGTTGACAAGCCATAGCTATCGCATCATCGTGCCCTTGTCGGCGCTGGTCGGAGGCGCCTTCCTGGCACTCGTTGACGTGGGGGCACGCACCATCATCGCCCCCGCCGAGCTGCCCGTCGGCATCATCACCGCGTTCGTCGGCGCTCCGTTCTTCGCCCTCGTGCTGCGCCGGTCCCGGCGGTCGATATGAGCCCGAGAGGAGCAATGACCGATGACCGTTGAGCCCAAACCATTTTCGCGCAGCCGCCGTCCCACCGCGGCCGGCCCTCCTGCGCAGCACGAGAACATACCTCGGCCGGGGCAGACGGCGCTCTCCTGCGACCAGGTCAGCATCCACTACGGCAAGCATGTCGCCCTGCACGAGGTCAGTGTGGACGTGCACGTCGGTGAGTGGTTGGCCGTGCTGGGACCGAACGGGGCCGGCAAGTCGACCCTGCTGCGCGCGATAGCCGGCCTGAGCCCCCATACCGGGGAGATCGCGTTGCCGAGCGGGCGGGCGCCCGGCGCCGCCGACATCGCGGTGATGCCACAGTCACCGATGCTCCCCGAGGGCATGAGCGTGGTGGAGTACGTGCTCCTCGGACGCACTGCGCACCTGGGGTGGCTGGCTCGCGAGTCGCGCCAGGACCATCGCATCGTTGACAGCGTGCTGCACCGCCTCGGCCTGGACGATTTCGCGCATCGGCAGGTCACGGACCTCTCCGGCGGCGAGGCACAGCGCGTTGTGGTGGCACGATCGTTGGCCCAGCAGACCCCCATCCTGGCCCTGGACGAGCCCACCAGCGCCCTGGATCTCGGTCACCAGGTTCAGGTGCTGGAGCTCGTCGATGACCTGCGTCGCCGCGACGGCCTGAGCGTGGTCGCCGCCATGCACGACTTGACGACCGCAGCCCGCTTTGCCGACCGGCTGTTGCTCCTGCACCACGGTGAGGTCGTGGCGTCGGGATCGGCCGAGGTGGTGCTGAGACCGGAGATTCTCTCCGAGGTCTACGCCACCCCGTTGACCGTGCGCCGGCTGGACGGTGAGTATGTCGTGCTGCCTGCCCCTCGCTCAGCGCGCCACCCAGAGGATCGACCAGGAGGAATCACGTGAACCAGGAAACGACTGACGACGACGTCCGACACGAGGTCGCGGAGGGAGTCGAGGGTGTCGACGGCTCGGCGCACGACCACGACGCACCCCGGACCAAGCGCCCCTACGACCGGCGTGAGCTGCGGTCGGCCAGTTCGCTGGTGCTGGTCAACACCGGACACGGCAAGGGGAAGTCGACCGCGGCGTTCGGAACGTTGATGCGTTCGGTGGCACGCGGCTGGCCGAGCGCGGTGGTGCAGTTCATCAAGTCCGGCACCTGGCACACCGGCGAGGAGGCGATGAGTAAGCAGATCGGGGTGGACTGGTTCGTCGCTGGGGACGGGTTCTCGTGGGAGTCCTCCGACCTGGACGAGAGCCAGGCCAAGGGCGTCGCCGCGTGGGAGTTCACCAAGGAGCTGATCGCCCGGGACAGTCACCGGTTGATCGTGCTCGATGAGGTCAGCTACCCCATGTCGTGGGGATGGATCGACCCCGTCGAGGTCGCCGCCACGCTGCGGGACCGTCCAGCCAACGTCTCGGTCTTTCTGACCGGCCGCAACATGGCCCCGGAGGTGATCGAGGTCGCCGACACCGTGACCGAGATGGTGAAGGTCAAGCACGCCTTCGACGAGAAGATCCGTGCCCGCAAGGGCATCGACTATTGAGCGGCCACACAGCCGGGCACGGCCGAGCCCGCCCCGAAGCACGACGCGACGGCGCAGCGATCATGGTGGTCGGGGCAACGAGCGGGGCAGGCAAATCCACCGTGGCGGCAGCGCTGTGCCGTGCGTGGTCGCGGAAGGGCCACCGGGTGGCACCGTTCAAGGCGCAGAACATGTCCAACCACAGCGCGGTCACTCCGGACGGTGGCGAGGTCGGCCGGGCCCAGGCGGTGCAGGCACACGCGGCCGGCGTGGAGACGGATCGTCGGATGAATCCCATTTTGTTGAAGCCGTCACGGATGCGAAGTCATGTGGTTGTCCTGGGCGAAGAGGTGGCCAGCACGGATGCTCACGACTACGGCCGGGTCGCCGCCGGGCTGCGGCCGACGGTGCTGGCGGCCTTGACCTCACTGCGCGATGAGCACGACATCGTGGTCGCTGAGGGGGCCGGTGGGGCAGCGGAGATCAACCTCCTGGACCGCGACCTGGTGAACCTGCCGCTGGCCGCGGCGGCCGGCATACCGGCGGTCCTGGTGGTCGATATCGATCGGGGTGGAGCGTTCGCCGCCGCTCACGGCACCCTCGACCTGCTGCCGGCCCCGCTGCGGCGTCAGGTGGTGGGTGTCCTCTTCAACTCCTTCCGAGGCGACGCCTCCCTCCTGGAGCGGGGAGTCGCCGAGCTCGAACAGCGCGACGGAGTTCCCGTGCTGGGGGTTCTCCCGCACCTCGGGGAAGCGCTGATGCTGGGTCTGGAGGACTCGTTGGATGTCCACGTCGGCCCCGTGGGGGGCGACGCCGGACATGGCGCCTCGAACGACCACCCTCGACCGTTGCGGGTGGCTGCCGTGCGCTACCCCTCACTGTCCAACCCCAGTGACCTGGACCCCTTGCTGATCGAGCCGAGCGTGCAGCTGCGCTGGGTGGAACACGCTCGGGACCTGGATCCGGTGGACCTCATCGTGCTGCCCGGCAGTCGGGCGACGGTTTCCGACCTCGCCTGGCTCCACGCTCGGGGATTCGCCGACGCCTTGCGCCACACCGAAGCCGCCATCGTGGGGCTGTGCGGTGGTTACCAGATGTTGGGCGAGCTCATCATCGACCACGTCGAGTCCGGCGAGGGTGAGGTGGCCGGGTTGGGCCTGCTCTCGGTGCGGACCACCTTCGCCGCTCCCAAGGTCGTGCGGCGCAGCAGGGGGACGGCTCAGATCTCCGAGACGACGCCGGGTGCGGTCATCGAGGGATACCAGATCCGGTGGGGCCGCCCTGAGCCCGGCACGACCGCAAGCCCGTGGCTGCACGTCGACGGGGTCGACGAGGGCGTATGGCGTCACGCGCCTCAGATCGTCTGTGGCACCAGCGTGCACGGACTCCTCGACGAGGACGACTTTCGTCGGCAGTTCCTGGCCCGGGTCGCGGACTCCCAGGACCGCCACTACATGCCGGGCGCGCGGGACTACCGTGAGGCTCTGCACGCGCAAGCCGAGACGTTGGCGGACTGGGCGGGGACGCACCTCGACCTTGACTATCTGCTCACCTGTGCCCGCGGCGCAACCCCGGTTGGGCAGGAGCCCGGATGGTGATGCATGCGACGTGTACGGCCGAGTTCCGGGCGCCGAGCCGCCTGCACCGTGGACTGCTGTTGTGGCGGTGGCCCGCGCCCATGACAGTGCTCAGTTCGGCGGCGGTACGCGGTGGTTTGCGCTCGTGCACCTCGCTCATCAACTTCGGGGTCGACCTCCACTACGCCAGGACCGACCTCGTGAGGCATGCCGACGAGATCGCCGCTGAGCTTGCCTTGACCGATGCACCCCCGGCACTGCTCACTGCTGCGGATGTGAGCGCATACGGCACCGGCGAACGCGAGGGTGTGGT